>JANPAM010000203.1:0-1515 GCA_031429915.1 Sphingomonadales bacterium
GATGCTCTCGGGAATTGGCAATGCAGCCCAACTGAAAAATGCCGGTATCGAACCGCTGGTCGATGCAAAAGCGGTAGGCCGTAATTTGCAGGATCATATCGCAGTGTCCTATTTCTACAAGGTTCGCACCGCGACGTTGAACGACGTGCTTCACCCGTTCCTTGGCAAGCTCCGCGCTGGTTTGCGCTATATGGCCGACCGCGCAGGGCCGCTGTCGCTGAGCGTCAATCAGAGTGGGGGTTTCGTTCGAAGCGATGAAAGCAAACAGCATCCCAATTTGCAGCTGTATTTCAGTCCGGTCAGTTACACAAAGACGCCGCTATCCGAGCGAAAACTGCTCAATCCCGATCCGTTTTCGGCGTTTCTACTCTCGCACAATCCCTGTCGCCCGACCAGTCGGGGGTATATCGAGCTCGCCTGTGCCGACCCGGCGGCGTATCCAATCATCCACCCGAATTATCTGGCGACACAGGCCGATATCGACGATGTTCTAGCAGGCAACCGGCTGCTGCGTCAGCTTGCCTGCACTCAACCGCTGGCCGATATTATCACCGAAGAACTCGTGCCGGGAGCTGGAGTTGACGGCGACGAAGCGCTGCTCGACGACTTCCGGGCTCGAGCCGATACCGTTTACCACCCGACCAGCACTTGTATGATGGGGCACGATCCGGCGACATCGGTTGTTGACGCCCGGCTACGAGTCCACGGGGTAGAGGGCTTGCGGGTTATAGATGCATCGGTGTTTCCGACGATTACCTCGGGCAACACCAACGCGCCGACAGTGATGGTCGCGGAAAAGGCCGCGGCGATGGTGTTGGAAGACGCGATTTCGATGCGTTAATTTAATTTACCAGGCGTTTCCGGATATGCTAGCCTCCATCCAACGCGCGAATCCGGGGAGGGAATGGCGATGCATCCGAAGATCGATCTCAAGCAACTGCCGCCGTTAAAGGCGCTGAAGGGTTTCGAAGCAGCCACCCGCCATCAAAGCATTCGCGATGCGGCAGATGAGCTTTGCCTCACTCACCCGGCGGTCAGCCATCAGGTTCAACTTGTTGAAGATGCGCTGGGCGTGACGCTGTTCGTTCAGGAGGGACGGCATATTGTATCGACCGAGGAGGGTAAGGTGCTTTACCCTTATGTCCGTGCGGCGTTTGAATCGCTGCTCGAAGGCGTCGAGGAAGTTCACCGCAATGCGCTCGACAAGCCACTACGCGTTCAAACTTATGTCACTGCTTCGATCCGTTGGCTGGCAAAACGCGTTCCGCAGTTTTTGGCTGATCATCCGGAAATCAAGCTGACGCTCAACACCTGCGCGGTTGAGTGGGAATTTGACGATGTTCATGCCGATGTCGGGCTTGTGTATTGCGAAACCGCACCAGAGCCATCGAAATTTCATTGGGTGCCGCTTTACGAATATGCCCTGTTCCCCGTTTGCAGCCCGACCGTTGCAGAGGCTTTAGGCAAAAACCCTGATCCACAGTCGTTGGCGACCTAACCGCTGGTTGCGATTTA
>JANPAM010000204.1:0-2161 GCA_031429915.1 Sphingomonadales bacterium
GTGCGACATAGTCGGCACCGGAGTTCACAATCCGGTCGTGCATCATCGCGTCATGGACCGCGCGGTCGAGATGCCTGTGCGTTTGGGCGAAGGTGGCGATACCTTCGGCGGCGGCGAGCTTCAGGCCTTCGGCATCCGGATTGTTGCTGGCGACGAGCACGATTTCGTATGGCGCGTCAGCGTGTTTGGCTGCGTAGAGCAACGCGGCCATGTTGGTGCCGGTGCCGGAGATGAGGATGGCGACGCGGGCTTTACCCAAAACGCACCGCCAAAAGTCCGTTCGCCTCGAGCGAAGACGAGAGGCCGTGAGGTTGTGCGTGACGGATGGGTGTCTCGTCTTCGCTCGACACGAACGGGGAGGGGTGTTTAGCCATTGTGTGTGGCGGTCCAGATAGATTGCGCGCTCCACGTTTCAACACCGCCCGAAACGGTGCAACCCTTCTCACCTACCGCAATATGCCCAATGCGATGGACAATCTCGCCAGCCGCCTCTAGCGCCGCCGTTACATCGGCTGCATCACCTTCCGCAACCGCAATCACCATTCCGATCCCGCAGTTAAACGTCCGCGCCATTTCCTCGGGTTCGATATTCCCCTGCGCCTGCAAAAACGCCATCAATCGCGGCTGCTCCCACGCGTTGGCATCGACATAGGCGTGCAATCCGGCGGGCAGCACACGCGGGATATTCTCGAGCAACCCGCCGCCAGTAATATGCGCCATCGCGTGAATCTTGCCGGTGCGGACCAAGGGCAGCAGCGACTTCACATAAATCCGAGTCGGGGCCATCAGCGCGTCTATCAGGATCACGTTCTGATCATACAACGCTGGCCGGTCGAGCTTCCAACCCTTGTCCGCAGCCAGACGCCGCACCAGCGAAAATCCGTTCGAGTGGATGCCCGACGAAGCCAGCCCCAGCAGCACATCACCCTCGGCAATCTTGTCAGCCGTCAGCACCTGATCGCGCTCGACCGCGCCGACGCAAAAACCGGCGAGATCGTAATCGCCATCCGAATACATCCCCGGCATCTCGGCGGTCTCGCCACCAATCAGCGCGCATCCAGCAAGTTTGCACCCTTCGGCAATGCTGGCGACCACTGCGGTTGCAACTTCCAGATCGAGCTTACCGCTGGCATAATAATCGAGGAAAAAAAGCGGCTCGGCACCCTGCACGATTAAATCGTTCACACACATCGCAACAAGGTCGATGCCGACACCCTCGTGCCGCCCCGATTCGATGGCCAGCTTCAGCTTGGTGCCAACACCGTCATTGGCCGCGACCAGCAACGGGTCGTTAAACCCGGCTGCCTTCAAATCGAAAAACCCGCCAAATCCGCCAAGGTCCGCATCGGCCCCAGCACGCCGTGTAGCCTTCGCCAGCGGCGCAATCGCTCGAACCAGCGCATTGCCTGCGTCAATTGAAACGCCGGCTTTGGCGTAAGTATAGGGCTCGTCTGCTTCGGTTTTCACGTCCATTTACCGCCGTTAGCGAGAACAGGGTTGGAATTCCACGCCTATGTCGCTTAAAGGCATTGCAATGACACAATCGGGCGGAAAATGGTTGAAGATTGCGGCGATAGGCCTGCCGCTGGCATTCGTCACCGGCGGGATTGTTATCGCGCAGATCGAAGGCCCGAAGCGCGGAATAAACCCGATTGCCAGCAACGGGGACTTTGAGGTCACCAATGTGTCGGTCAACGTCACCGGCAAAAACGCGTTCGAGGCGCGGCAAAAGGGATGGGAAGAGGCGCAGCGGCTGGCATGGAGCGCGCTCTGGGCAAAATCTCACGGCGGCGCTCCGGGCACATTGTCCGATTCGACGCTCGACGGCATCGTTGCGGCGATTGTGGTCGATGAAGAGCAGATCGGCCCGCGCCGTTATGTCGCAAAGCTCGGCGTATTATTCGACCGAGCGCGGGCAGGGCAGTTGCTCGGTGTTCAAGGCATTACGCAGCGTTCAGCGCCGTTGCTGATCTTGCCGGTCACCTATAATGCTGGCGCGCCGACGTTGTTCGAACAGCGCACATTCTGGCAGGCAAGCTGGGCCAAATTCCGCACCGCCGACAGCACCATCGACTATGTCCGGCCAAGCGGGGCAGGCGGCGAATCGCTGTTGCTCAATGCAGGCCAGCTCGACCGACGCAGCCGCAACTGGTGGCGGACC
>JANPAM010000205.1:0-8305 GCA_031429915.1 Sphingomonadales bacterium
GCTCGGCAAAACCACGCGCGCTTCGCTGATGTCAAGTTAATCTAGCTTGCACTTTATCGGTGGTGGCACCACATGAACGATATGCTGATAGAAACCGAACTGACGCCAAATCCGGCGACCATAAAATTCCTGCCCGGCCGCTTGGTGATGGAAAACGGCACGCGCGATTTTGCCGATCCCGAAGAAGCCGCTGCATCGCCGCTTGCCGAAGCGTTGTTCAATCTGGGCGACGTGACCGGCGTATTTTTCGGCCGAGAGTTTATCTCGGTAACCGCAGCACCCGGCGTTGAGTGGCCGACGTTGAAGCCTGATGTCCTCGGCATCTTACTTGATCATTTCAGCGCGAACATGCCGTTGTTTCATTCACCTTCTGCGGGTTTTTCAGTGCCTGCCGATGCCGATGAACTACCCCTCGACGACCCGGCCGATGCAGAAATTGTCGACCAGATCAAAGAACTGATCGAAACGCGCGTCCGCCCGGCAGTTGCCAATGACGGCGGCGACATCGTCTATCGCGGTTTCCAAAAGGGAGTCGTTTATTTTCAGATGCAAGGCGCGTGCGCAGGCTGTCCCTCTTCGTCGGCCACCTTGAAAAACGGCATCGAACAGTTGCTGAAACATTACGTCCCTGAAGTGTCCGAAGTCCGCGCTGCTTGACACCTGCCTTAAGAAAGCTCCAAAAAATGACTTTTGATACTCCCCTCAGTGACGAAGCGCTCGACCGACTGTTCCGCGAAGCGCGGAGCTACAACGGCTACCTCGATAAGCCTGTGAGTGACGCGCAACTGAACGACATTTGGGAATTGATGAAATTCGGACCGACATCGGCAAACTGTCTGCCAGCGCGGATGATCTGGTGTGCCAGCGATGAAGCCAAAGAAAAACTGGCGGCTCTGACCATGCCATCGAATGCCGACAAGATCCGCAATGCGCCAGTTAGCGTTATCGTCGGCATGGACATGGAATTTTACGAATTGCTTCCCGAACTCTTTCCACACGCCGACGCAAAAAGCTGGTTTGTGGGCAACGATGCGCTGATCCAATCGACAGCCTTTCGCAACAGCAGCTTGCAAGGTGCATATTTCATCATGGCGGCGCGCGCACTGGGTCTGGATACTGGGCCAATGTCGGGATTCAGCAATGATGCGGTTGATGCCGCGTTTTTTGCGGGCACAACGGTGAAATCGAATTTCATATCGACGCTTGGCTATGGTGACGTGTCGACGATATTTGATCGCAGCCCTCGACCGGAATTTGCCCGCTTTAACAGCATCGCCTGATCCGCTAACGGCGGGGTATGCGAACCTTAGTTATTGATACTGCTACTCGGGCCTGTTCGGTGGCGCTGTTTGTCGATGGGCAATCGGTTGCGTCGCATTACGAAGTCATCGGACGCGGCCACGCGGAGCGGCTGTTACCTCTCGTCGCGGAGCTTCCAGATCGCGGTCGCGCCGATCAGATTGTGGTGAATGTGGGACCGGGCAGCTTCACCGGAATCCGCGTCGGGGTGGCTGCCGCACGTGCGCTCGGGCTTGCTTGGGGTGTGCCGGTATCGGGATATGGATGCCTGACGCTGGTTGCCGCAATGGCGCGTGCTGGTCGTGTTATGAGCGTCGATGTTGTCATGACCGGTGGTCACGGCGAATATTTCTTTCAAAGTTACGGTGACGATGGACTGGCAACCTCCCCTGCTGCATCGCTCTCTCCTTTAGTGGTCGAGGCGAACGCCAGCGCCGAACTCGTTGCCGGAGATTTAGCGGCTGACGTGCGCACGTTGTTCGGCAACCGAAGTATCATTGACCTCTTGCCCGATGCTGCCAGCTGGCACCTGATTGCAGATATTGCGCAACTTGCAGCCAGTCCGGTTTACGGCCGGGCGCCCGACGCTCAAATGCCGAAAGCGTTAGCGGCGTGATATTGATTGGCGAAGGCAATGCCTATGATATTGCGGCGATCATGCCGGTGATGGATGACGCTTTCGATCCGGCCTTTGGCGAAAGCTGGACTGCAGCACAGTGCCTGTCAGCATTGGCAATGCCCGACTGCCGGCTGCTAATTGCCAGGTCCGATAATGTTGTTGTTGGATTTTCGATCAGCCGGTGGGTTCTGGACATGGAAGAACTGCTAATGATCGGCGTGGCAAAGGTCTGGCAACGCCAGCGTATCGGTTCACTGTTACTAAACGCAGTTGTCAGTCTTGCCAAAGTCGATGGTCGGGAAAAACTATTTCTTGAAGTACGCGACGGCAATGTTGCCCATGATTTTTATTGTGCAGCCGGGTTTCAGCCGCTCGGTAGACGCAAACAATATTACCGCGGATCAAACGGTGTGAGGCCTGACGCGATTACGATGGCGATGACTTTATAAACGCTTTTTCTGTAAAGTTGGCCTTCAGCATTTCGTTTGAGACTGAATTGACGCGGCGTTATTATCAGCTTAAGTAAAACTTGGTCGCAAACCGAAAAAATAAGGTCCAGGAGCTTTTATGTCCCAAGAAGAAAATGATGCAGCTGAAATGCTGATTACATTGACCGCAGATATTGTGGCTGCCCACGTAAGTAACAACAGTGTTGCAGTTTCCGATTTGCCGGTGCTGATCAGCAACGTTCATCTGGCGTTGGCCGGATTATCGAGCAACAACTCTGCGCCGCAAGCTGCACCTGAACCTGCTGTTCCAATCCGCCTTTCGGTGAAAAAAGACTATATCGTCTGCCTTGACGACGGCAAAAAACTTAAAATGCTTAAACGCCATTTGATGACTCATTACGGTATGACGCCCGACGATTACCGCGCCAAATGGGGCTTGGCTGCTGACTATCCGATGGTCGCGCCTGCTTATGCCGAACAGCGCCGCGTACTTGCCAAGGCAATCGGTTTGGGCCGTGCGCCTGGATCGGGCCGAAAGAAGAAAATCAAATAAGCCGTCCGGCTTGAGTGCGAGAACAAAGGCCGGTTGCGAGACCGGCCTTTTTCTTTGACGAATCGCTCCATGACACTAAATATCGTCGGCATATGGAAACCCGGATCGACATTGAAGCATTGTGCCACGAACGCGGGCTTAGGATTACCGATCAGCGTAGGGTCATTGCACGGGTTATTTCCGACGCGACCGATCATCCCGATGTCGAGGAACTTTATCGCCGTTCATCAGCGATCGATCCGAAAATTTCTATTGCCACCGTGTACCGGACAGTCCGCCTCTTCGAAGAAGCCGGGATATTGGATCGTCACGATTTCGGCGATGGCCGTGCAAGGTACGAAGCATCGCCCGAAGCACATCATGACCATTTGATCGATGTCGAAACCGGCAAAGTGGTGGAATTTGTCGACCCCGAGCTTGAGGCTCTGCAAAAAATAATCGCCGGAAAACTTGGGTACCGTCTCGTCGACCACCGCATGGAGTTGTACGGCGTTGCCCTCGATCGCAAGGACTGAGCGAGCTAACCCTGCGGCATTTATTGCTGGCCAGTTGCTGTTTATTGCTCGGTTATCGGTGATAATCGTCAGCCTTATCGCTGCTGTCATACTGCACAATTTATGGCAGTTGTTTCGCCAGGCATCGCCTTGGCCTCGGCTGTTTTTATTGTCGGTAAGCTGGACCAGCGGCATCGCCACGGCCACCACTGGCTCGCGGATACGTCGCAATGTATTCTATGCCTCAAACCATCACAGCTGGATCGATATTCCGGTAATTTCAGGCGTTACCGGCTGTACCTTCGTCGCCAATGACGGCATCGAAAGCTGGCCGCTGATCGGTTGGCTGTGCAGCATTAACAACACGATATTCGTTAGCCGTGAAAACAGACTGAGTGTCGGCGACCAGATCGATGACCTACGCGCGGCGATGACCGGTGACCAGCCAGTGACGATCTTTCCCGAAGGAACCACCAGCGACGGGTCAGGCTTACTGCCGTTCAAGGCGTCGTTGTTTGCAGCACTCGTGCCGCCGCCGCTGGGGATGATGGTTCAGCCGGTTTTTCTGACCTATGGCCGCCACACCAGCCGCGTTGCCTGGGTCGGGGACGAGAAGGTGACCGAGAATTTCTGGCGGCTTCTGTCTTACTGGAAGCCAATCACAGCGACACTCAACTTTCTCGAGCCGTTTGATCCGGCGCTGTTTCCCGACCGTAAGGCAATCTCAGCCGAAGTCCGTTCGCGTATCGGATTGGCGATGGAGAGGAACTGACGCCACTCCCTTTCCGTTCGTGTCGAGCGCAGTCGAGACACCGTAAAGCTGCGCGCCCACAATGGGTGTCTCGACGATGCTCGACACGAACGGGAAATAGGGAGTATAGGCGCGCGCCATGAGCACGGAATCTCCCAAAACCTACCACGTCAAAAATTACGGCTGCCAGATGAACGTCTATGATGGCGAGCGAATGGCCGAGATGTTCGAAGCGCAAGGCATGACGCTGGCGGACGAAAAGGCAAACGCCGATCTTGTTGTGCTCAACACTTGCCACATCCGCGAAAAGGCTGCCGAGAAAGTTTTTTCCGAGATCGGACGGCTGCGCCGCAAGGATGGGACTAGTCCGGTTATTGCGGTCGCTGGCTGTGTTGCTCAAGCCGAGGGTGGCGAAATCAGCAGGCGAGCGCCTGAGGTGGATATCGTCGTCGGTCCGCAGGCGTATCATAACCTGCCCGACATGGTCGCTGCTGTCGGTCGCGGCGAGCGTGTGGTCGATCTTGATCTTCCGGGCCTTGAGAAATTCGGCAAATTGCCCGCCCGCCGCAAACAAGGTCCGTCTGCGTTTTTGACCGTTCAAGAAGGTTGCGACAAATTCTGCACGTATTGCGTGGTGCCTTACACACGCGGCGCGGAAATCTCGCGCGACTGGGGCGATCTGATCGACGAGGCGAAAGCGCTCGTTGACGCTGGCGCAAAGGAAATCACGCTGCTTGGCCAGAATGTGAACGCGTGGTGCGACGGCGAACAGGAACTGGGATCGCTGATACGGGCACTCGACCGGATCGAAGGCCTTGCCCGCATCCGTTACATGACCAGCCATCCCAACGACATGACCGAGGGACTGATTCAAGCGCACGGCGATGTCGAAAAGCTGATGCCGTTTCTCCATCTGCCAGTGCAGTCGGGTTCCGACCGCATCCTTAAAGCCATGAACCGAAGCCACAGCCGCGACAGCTACCTTCGCATCCTCGACCGAGTCCGCGCCGTCCGCCCCGACATCGCATTTTCAGGCGACTTCATCGTCGGCTTCCCCGGTGAAAGCGACGACGATTTTGAGGACACGATGAGCCTCGTCCGCGAAGTCGGTTATGCGCAGGCCTATTCGTTCAAATACAGCCCCCGCCCCGGCACCCCAGCCGCCGATATGGCCGACCAGATCCCGCTTGAAATAATGGACGAGCGGCTCCAGCGCCTACAGGCACAATTATTCACCGACCAAGCAGCATTCAACCAGAAAACGCTCGGGAGCACATGCGAAGTGTTGCTCGAAAGACCCGGAAAACTCGCTGGCCAATTAATCGGCAAATCACCCTGGCTTCAATCGGTGCATGTGCTTGCGTCGGGGCTTTCTATCGGCGATGTTGTGATCGTCGATATTACCGATTCTGGACCGCTGAGTTTGAAAGGTGAACCACGTATGAGAGCAGCCGCCTGAATGGCCAAAAGGGCTCAAGCGCAACATGGAGACATGTCCCGGCTCGAAATGAGCTTCGACAGACCCAACCTCATCACCACCGTTTTTGGCGAATTCGACCGCAATCTGGTCGCCATCGAAAACCGCCTCGGGGTTTATATTTCGGCCCGAGGCAATCGAGTCCAGATCGAAGGCGAAGCGGGTTCAATCGCGCGCGCTCGTGATATATTAAACGACATCTATTCGCGGGTGCTTCGCGGCGAAGACATCGACGCCGAAGCGGTGCAGTCCGTTATTGCGATGACCGCTGAACCAACGCTCGATGGTATTGTCCGTAAGGAAGTGTCCGAAGCCCCCGGCATCATGATCCGCACGCGCAAGAAAACTTTGGTGCCGCGTTCTGCCAACCAGATTCCGTATATGGAGGCCCTTGCGCGCGACGAGATTATCTTTGCGTTGGGGCCAGCGGGTACCGGCAAAACCTATCTGGCGGTGGCACAGGCTGTTGCCATGCTTATTACCGGCGCGGTTCAGCGCCTAGTTTTGTCGCGGCCAGCCGTCGAAGCAGGCGAACGGCTCGGGTTCCTGCCCGGCGATATGAAGGAGAAGGTCGACCCCTATCTCCGCCCGATTTACGATGCGCTTTACGACTGCCTGCCAGCCGAACAGGTCGAGCGCCGGATTGCATCGGGCGAAATCGAAATCGCCCCGCTCGCCTTCATGCGCGGACGCACATTGGCCGACAGCTTTATTATCCTCGACGAGGCGCAGAACACGACTGCTGCGCAAATGAAGATGTTTCTCACCCGCTTTGGCATGAACAGCCGCATGGTCATTTGCGGCGACCCGCGTCAAGTGGACATCCCCGGCGGCGACCGCATGTCAGGCCTCAACGACGCAGTCCGCCGTCTCGAAGGTGTCGATGGCATCGCCACCATCCATTTCAATAGCAGCGACGTCGTCCGCCACCCGTTGGTCGGCAAAATCGTCGATGCTTATGAGGGCAAGGATGATTGATGTCGAACTGACCGTCGGGCCGGAATGGGACGCGGGAATATTCGGCCAGACGCAAGTTGAAAAGGCTGTCGACGCAGCGGTTAAGGTCGCGCATAACTCGGCACTCGCCGATCCGCCGATACCAGTCAGCGTCAGCATCAAGCTATCGGACAATGACGAAGTCCACGCGCTGAACCGCCAGTGGCGCGACAAGGACAAGCCCACCAACGTGCTGTCATTCCCGATGCTCGATGATGATGAACTCGATGCGCTGGATGCAGGCGAGTTTATTTCGCCCGAAATCATGCTCGGCGACATAATCTTGGCGCATGGGGTTTGCGCGACAGAGGCCGCCGAAAAAGGCATTCCACTTGCTGATCACGCCACCCATCTGGTCATTCACGGTATGCTCCACCTTTTTGGGTACGACCATGTCGACGACGAACTCGCGGAAGCTATGGAGGCCTTGGAGGTAAAAGCACTTGCATCAATGGGGCTTCACAATCCATATGACGACGACATCTGACAATTAAGAGGCCAGTACCCCAATATTATGCCCGAGGGTGAGAGTTTTAGCGGTCCGCGAGCCGCTACCGACGACGATAACGACGGACGAATATGGCAGCGGTTGAAGATGATGTTCTTCGGCCGCGATCACGAACCGACTTTGCGCGAACAGCTTGAAGAAGCCATTGCCGAGCATGAAGAAGATACCGAAGATCAAACCGCTGCCGATAATTCGGGGGATCTGACGGCGGCCGAGCGAACGATGCTCCGCAACCTGCTGCATTTTAGCGAGCACAGGGTCGATGACGTGATGGTCCCGCGAAGCGACATTATCGCCATCGACGAAAGCGCAAGCTTTGCCGATTGCATCGCGTCCTTTGCCGAACATGGCCACAGCCGCCTGCCCGTCTACCGCGACACGCTCGACAGCATTACCGGCATGATCCACATCAAGGATATCTTTGCGGTACTGGCCGAAGGCAAAGAAGTGCCGGACAGCCTGGAGGCATTCATCCGCCAGCCTCGCTTCGTCCCTGAAAATATGAGCGTTTTGGCATTGCTCGACGAAATGCGCCGCACGCGGACTCATCTTGCAATCATTCTCGACGAATATTCTGGGACCGAAGGGCTCGTCACCATCGAAGACTTAGTCGAGGAAATCGTTGGCGAAATCGAGGACGAACACGACGAAGAGCCAGAAGCTTTATACCAACAGATTAGCGCTGACATCTGGGAAGCCGATGCTCGAACAGAATTGGACGATATTGCAGAATCGATTGATCCGAAATTGGCCGAAGTCGATGAAGATGTCGATACGCTCGGCGGGTTAGCGTTTGTGATATCGGGACAAGTCCCGGTTGTTGGTCAGGTGCTGATGCACGAAGCCAGCGGCTGGCGGCTTGAAATTCTCGAAGGCGATGACAAGCGGGTTACCAAACTCCGCCTTTACGCGCCGGTCGCGATAGATGATGAAGGCGAATAGGTCGGATTAGGCATCCGCCAGCTTGGCCGCACGCAATCGCCATGTTTCAGCGAGCGTTTCCAACTTTGACAAGGCGATTGCGCGCGGCCAAGTTAGCGTAGGGTTAGCACGACCTAATCGCCCTCATCAACTATCGCGACCGGCGCGTAAAGGCGGAGTTTGGTAACCCGCATGTCATCGCCTTCGAGAATTTCAAGCCGCCAGCCGCTGGCTTCGT
>JANPAM010000206.1:0-2593 GCA_031429915.1 Sphingomonadales bacterium
GTTTGTTGCAGGCCATGTTGGTATCATAGAAATACGGGCAGCGAGTGCGTTGCATAAGGTTCCCTGCCGTGGTGGCTTTGTTTCGCAGTTGCCCCGACGCACCTGCAACGATTGCCCGCGTCAATACGCCATAATCGCGGCGTATTCTGCGGTCGGAGGCAAGCGCAGTGTTCGACACAAATGCGCCGATCCTAACGCCGCCATCATCCGCTTCCTCAATGCGATCGAGCCCCAAATCCTGGACATCGACAAGGTGGGTGGGCGTTTCGATCTCCAGCTTCATCAGGTCGAGCAGATTGGTACCGCCACCCAGAAATTTTGCGCCTTGCAAACCGTCAACTGCGACCGCCGCTTCAGCAGGTGTTTTCGCCCGCTCGTAAGTGAACGCCCTCATGCCTTGCTTCCTGCAACTTCTGCCATTGCTTCGGCAATGTTCGAATAAGCACCGCAACGGCAAATATTGCCACTCATTCGTTCCCGCAGTTCCATATTCGATGCTTTGGGTCGTCCGGTGATGTCACCTTGAACATGACTCGGTATGCCCGCTTTGATTTCTTCAAGTACGGCGACTGCCGAACAAATCTGCCCGGGTGTGCAATATCCACATTGGTAGCCGTCATATTTGATGAAGGCGGCCTGCATCAGGTGTAGATTATCGGGTGTGCCAAGTCCCTCGATTGTTGTGATCTTATCCCCCTGGTGCTGGACGGCAAGGCTAAGGCAGGAATTGATGCGCTGTCCGTTGACGATGACTGTACAAGCTCCTCACTGTCCGTGGTCACATCCTTTTTTTGTTCCGGTAAGCTTCAGGTGTTCACGCAGCGCGTCCAGCAACGTGGTTCGCGTGTCCAAGTTCAGCCCAGTTGGCTTGCCATTGATTTCGAAGAAAACTTGCATGGTCGAAGGTGACTTTGATAGTGAAGACGCCGATTGAGCATTTGCTGGCAGCGAAGTTACGGCTGCCGACGCTGCTCCCAGTGCAATCACCTCGCGGCGTGAAGGACTAAATGCGACGAACTCAGTCATCTCTTAAAATCCTTTTTGATCGTCTGCATGGAATAGCGATATATGCAACAGCGCAACCTTTCTTCGTCGCCAAAGTTTTGTTAATGCCAGAACTAGGACCGATCAGCATCTGCTCCAAGTAATAATTATCTTGGTACCGAATTTGAATCCTAAAATTGTTAGTCCTTTGCGGAACTGCCGGCACCCAGCGGTCCAGCCTCCCTTTGCATTGCTGCACGTTGAAAGCTCTCATTGCCAATCTGCGCAACCTGCCGCTCCGTGCCCGTAAATCCGACAGCGGAAAACGCAGGTTTTGCCATCAAACTGGCGTGAACCGATAACCGCGCTTCACATACGGCACGGGCTTTGCTTTCATTCGCTCGAGCAGCTGCCGAAACGGGCCGTTTCCCTATGCCTTAGGCCTTATGGCAAGTTACGCAAATAATTGCCTACCTGCGAGGTCCAGCATAATTTCCTCCGAACCGCCTCCAATCGCGTTGACACGAACTTCGCGGTAAATGCGCTCGACCTTCGACCCAGTTATATATGACGCACCACCGAGTACCTGTGCCGCATCGCGCGCAACCCGTTCGAGCATTTGAGTCGCTTGCACCTTAAGAAGTGCAAAATCGGCCGGCTGGCCACAAGAATTTTGCACCTGCCAGGCACACAGATCGACCCAAGCCTGCGTGGCCGCAATCTGGCGCGCCATATCGGCGAGTTTGATGCGGATCGATTGGTGTTTCACAAGCGCTTTACCGAATGTTTCGCGCTGCTGTGCCCATACCACAGCTTCATCGAGGCAAACACGAGCAAAGCCACAGCATGCCATCGCCATCCCAAGTCGCTCACGATTGAAATTTAGCATGATGCCCATGAACCCGGCATTTTCAGACCCGATCAGGTTCTCCTTAGGAACCACCACGTCGTCGAAGTGAATTGTGGCGGTATCTGAGCAACGCCATCCCATCTTGTCGAGACGGGTTCTTGATACACCCGCTGCGTTCATCGGAACAAGCAACAGAGAAACACCGCCCGCTCCATCACCGCCGGTCCGGACTGCTGTTGTCAGGTAATCGGCTCGCATTCCTGTTGTAATGAAGGTCTTTGAGCCGCTCACAACATAATGATCGCCATGGTCAACGGCCCTTGTCTTCAGATTGGCTACGTCGGAGCCTCCAGACGGCTCGGTGATGCCGAGAGCAATAAGTGTCTTACCCGCCAACACTCCCGGAGCTATCCTTTGCTTCATTTCTGTCGACCCCATTGCCAGGATCGGCGGCAGTCCAATCCCATGCGTCATAAGAGACGCACCAAGGCCGCCTGCGCCTACTCGGCAGAGTTCTTCGGTTTGGGTTAAGCCATGAAAAATATCGAAGCCGTCGCTGTGACCGCCAAATTCCTCTGGGTAACCGAGGCCCAATATACCGGCTTCCGCCGCCGCAAGATGCAGCGAGCGCGGCAATTCGCCTTCGACCTCCCAGCGATCAATGTTCGGTGCAATCTCGCGCTCGACAAAGCGACGTACGCTTTGTGCGACAGCTTCATGTGTTTCGTTGTAATATGGTGAACGTACACGCCATCCATC
>JANPAM010000207.1:0-2743 GCA_031429915.1 Sphingomonadales bacterium
CTGATTCGAAATGAAGGAGAATGCCGTGCAGCATCTTGAGCACGACCAACAACTGCGCGCGGCGGCGCGGGCCATATATGATGTGGTGTACCCTAGCGAGGAATGGACGCCGGTGCCCTTTGCCGAGGCGGAGAAGTTCGGCACCGTGCATTACCGCAACGCCGTCGCCGCCGCGATCGTGGCGCGGGCGCAGCTTCGAAGTGAGCAGGCGCGGCAGATGGTCCTGATTTGAGTGGTCCCAAGTCAACTAGCCCCAACTCAACCAGCAAGCCAAAGGAACCGCCCTTCGGCTGGCTGCCAGGCAAGGACGATTATAAGCCGTTGAAATATCTGTTCGACTGCGCACGCTTCAAGGTGAACCTGCGGCTCACCTGCCGATATTGCGGAAACAGCGTAGTCATCGACGCGCCCGGCCATTGGTGGGCCTGTTACAAAAGCGGCAAGGACGAACATATCGCGACCTTCGTGAGGCGGTTATACTGCAAGAAATGCCTCGACCAGTCAGGCGAGAAGCGCCGTCATCCGAAAGTCGAACAAACCAGCGCCCCACCCGACGGCCCGTTGCTGCCGGGGCCCGATCATTATGAGTGGAAGCGGTTTGTCAGCGGGCAACGGCGGTAGGGGGTAGTACGTTCACTGATTATGGTGCTCGGAATTTACCTGGAGCATTATTCGCCCACGCAGGAGTGGTAGATGTGCAAAAATCCGATCTCGCGGGGCTAGCGCATGTTGATCCGGACGCGCGGTAAAAATGAAAACGATGCAGCGCTGAATTTGACATAGCAGGGCGTGGGGTTAACTTGGCCAAAATCTCGCCTGTCACCGTACTTCTGACTTTCCGCGACAAACTCTATATTTTGCTAAACATGGATGTATACATACTACCGATCTTACAACGGAAATGTCGCCCAACCAAAATGCCAAGCTTAATAATCAACGCAGCCAATAGAGCAAAATTGTTGCTCCCAAAATTGGCAAATGTGCGACAAACGCTCATTCAGAATATAGATATACTCTTTTCATCAGTAATTCTTTTAGGAATTGGTCCACGGCTACAACTGATAATAGATGCGTCGCTTAGTCAAAGAAGAAGTACCGGTGCAGCTGCCGCTTTGCTCGCCATCCTTCGTTTAATTTTTCCACTACTTTGGAAAAACAGAAACAAATCAATCTGATTTGGACAAATATTTTTTGAGAGTAATGGCGGGTGCAAAAGGAGCCTTGCACCTTCGCCAAGGCTGCGGCGCACAGGCCTGTGGAATGCTCACATTCCCATATTCACCGCTGGTCGCCTGACGGCCCCCGCCGTCCGCTCAATCCTGACCCGCCCGCAACTCTGCGGCGGGGATGCGGACCGGCTTGCCGTCGCGGACAACAACAATGGCGGTTTCGGTCTGGATCGCTGTCTTCCGCGCGAGCGCGGCTGCTCGTCGCATTGCTGCCATCGATCCGCGCAAATCGGGGTTCTTTGCTTGTGAAATATCCGGTCGGCTCATGACTTTTGTCCCCAATCCAGCAATACGGGTTCGGCACCTGTATTATCATATAATGCCCAGTCGTCCACCGCGCTCTGATAATGCTGCTGAAAGTTGTTGCGGCCGCTGACAAAGCGGCGGCGAATGACGGCTTCGGGAATGTTATGCCCGCCCTGTTGGACTCGCTCGGCCACCCGCGCTATCGCCGTTTCAACATTGGGCAGGCTCAAGAAAAACAGACTGATCGTATAGCCCTGCAAACGCCATATTTCGATATGTTTGAGATAGCTCAATCCCGAAAGCGTCGTTTCAAAGGCGAAGCTTTCGCCTCGCTGTGCGCAATGCTTTATTTCCGCCAGCATCAACCGGCCCGCGCGGATCGCGGCAGTTTCGGGGGCGAAGGCGGCGAGGCCGGCGGCAATCGCATCGGCGTTGATAAAGCGGTTAAGCCCAGCCTCCTCGGGCAGAAAAGAGCGCGCAAAAGTGGTCTTTCCTGCGCCATTGGGACCGGCGATGATGATGATCCGTTTCATCTTTGCGGCAATAACCCTTCGATACTTCGACAAGCTCAGCACTAGGGCGAACGGAAATTAAGCTACTCTTCGCCCATGCGAAGCGCAGCTAAAAAGGCTTCTTGAGGAATTGAAACATTCCCATATTCCCGCATCCGCGCCTTGCCTTTCTTCTGCTTCTCCAGCAGCTTCTTCTTGCGCGATATGTCGCCGCCGTAGCACTTGGCGGTCACGTCCTTGCGCATCGCGGCGATGGTTTCGCGGGCGATCACCTTGCCGCCGATCGCGGCCTGGATGGGGATCTTGAACAGGTGGCGGGGGATCAGGTCTTTCAGGCGCTCGCACATGCCGCGGCCTCGTGCCTCGGCTGTGCCGCGGTGGACGATCATGCTCAGCGCATCGACCGCGTCGGCGTTGACGAGGATGCTCATCTTCACAAGGTCGCCCTCGCGGTGGCCGATCTGGTGGTAATCGAACGACGCGTAGCCGCGCGATATGCTCTTTAAGCGGTCGTAGAAGTCGAACACCACCTCGTTCAAGGGCAGTTCGTAGACGATCTGAGCGCGGCCGCCGACATAGGTCAGCTGTTTCTGCACGCCGCGCCGGTCCTGGCAGAGTTTCAATATGCTGCCCAGATATTCGTCGGGGCAGTAAATCGTCGCCTCGATCCACGGCTCCTGAATTTCCGCGATGCGGTTGATGTCGGGCATGTCGGCTGGGTTGTGAAGCTCCATATCGCGCGCGTCCTCGGTCTTG
>JANPAM010000208.1:0-3646 GCA_031429915.1 Sphingomonadales bacterium
CGTTACCGCTGACCACCGCGAAGACCTGCGGCACCTCCCCATCATCGCCATCGACCCGCGCGATGCTCGCGATTTTGACGATGCGATTTGGGCAACGCCGGACGAGGCAACCGGTGGCTTCGACGCCATCGTTGCGATTGCCGATGTCAGTTATTACGTCCGCCCCGGAAGCAGCCTCGATCACGAAGCAGCAAAGCGGGGTAATAGCGTTTACTTCCCCGATCTCGTCGTCCCGATGTTGCCCCATGCTTTGTCGTCGGACAAGTGCTCGCTGCGGGCAGGGGAGGACCGTGCGGTCATTGCTTGCCATCTGGCAATCAGCAAAGCTGGGCAAGTGACGTCATGGCGTTTCACCCGCGCTGTTGCCCGGATTGCCGCCAATATCCCCTATCCCGACGCGCAAGCCGCCATCGACGGGAAGGTCGAAAACCCGCTGCTCGATACTGCGCTGAAGCCGCTCTGGGCGTGCTGGCGGTTGCTCGCCAAGGCGCGACACAAGCGTGCGCCGTTGGAGCTTAACCTGCCTGAACGACGGATCACGCTTGACGATGCGGGCAGGGTGACCGGTGTCGCCGTGCGAGAGCAGCTTGAAGCGCATCGCTTGGTCGAAGATTTCATGATCGCGGCCAATGTCGCGGCGGCCAAGGCGTTGGAAGCGAAGAAGTCGTCGCTGATTTATCGGGCACATGAAAGTCCGAGCCGCGAGAAATTGGTGGCGCTGAAAGATTATCTGTCGACCTTTGGTATCGAATTTGCGCTGGGGCAGGTGGTGAAGCCTTCGACGTTCAACGCGATCCTGAGCCAAGTGACCGACGACGAAATCCGTCCGCAAATTATGGAAGCGGTTCTCAGGAGCCAGACGCAAGCATATTATTCGCCGCGTAACGTCGGGCATTTCGGGCTGTCATTGGGAAGCTACGGGCACTTTACGTCGCCAATCCGCCGCTATGCCGACCTCATAGTCCACCGCGCTTTGGTGAGTGCCTATGGGCTGGAAATGCCAGCACCGAAGATCAAAGATGTGGAGCCGACCACTGGCCTCACTGAAAAGGCGATTATAAAGCTTGAGACAACGTCGGAAGCCATCAGCCGAACCGAACGCCGCGCTATGGAAGCTGAGCGCGAAACCACCGACCGTTATGTTGCCGCGTATCTGTCGGCGCAAGTAGGCGAGGTAATCAATGCACGCATCACCGGCGTGCAAAATTTCGGCTTTTTCGCTACAGTTGAAGGTATTGGGGGCGATGGTTTGGTTCCGGTATCAACTTTGGGCCGCGACTATTTTCATTATGACGAGGCCAGCCAGACGTTGATCGGAGAGAAAAGCGGCCAAGAATACCGCCCCGGGATGCGGTTGCAACTTCGGCTTGCTGAAGCCAATCCGATTTCGGGCGCGCTGCGTTTCGAATTGCCCGAGGGTGGCACACCGTCGTCTTCCGAGCGCCGAACGCACAAGGGCAAACCGGCCAAGTTCAGCCCCGGCAAACGCGGACGCCCGTCAAATATCCGGCATCAGAGCAAGAAGCGCTAATAGAAAACTTTTGTCATTCCCGCAAACGCGGGAATCCATGGCCTGATCTTTCGGCTGTAAAAAACATTAGTTGGGTAGGCCGAGCGTCAGGCCATGGATTCCCGATCAAGTCGGGAATGACAAAGTTTTTTGCTGCGATGCCGCTAACTCAATTCATCCAGATGATCGTCGCTTATGGACCCGGGAATGACCATCACCGGGCACGGCAAAGTCCCCGCATTTACGCCGGTAAAGTGCGAAATCAATGGCCCCGGCGCTCCCTGCGCCGCAGCACCCAACACAAGCGCCGCAATCTCAGGATGCTCTTCCAGCATGACCTTTACAACATCGATGGCCTCCCCTGCCTTCACCGTGATCGCGGGGCGAACACCCATTTCGTCGAAAATCGACCCTGCAGCAGCAGTCACCAACTCTTCGGCGCGGACCCGCGCTTCTTCCTCCATCGTCGCCTGAACGCCGCCCCAGGCGACAAAATCGGCCTGTTCGACCAGCGCCAGGATATGAACCGCACCGCCGGTTTTGGACGCGCGGCGCGATGCAAAGCGCAGCGCGGTGCGCGCTTCGTCGGTCTCGTCAATGACCACCAGATATGTCCGCATGCCCGCCCCCCGGACCCGCTTCATTCGAGCAGGTAATTAGTGAATTCGTATAACGTGCGCGAATTTCCAATGATTGGCAAGTTTTAGCCGCTTGACGCTGGGGAAAGCTTGTCTATTCGTTTTGAGTAACAAGCGACCAAAAAAGGCGACCGAATGTCTATCGAACTCAAAATGCCCGCGCTTTCTCCAACGATGGAAGAGGGGACGCTGGCAAAATGGCTGGTGAAGGTGGGTGACAAGGTTTCATCCGGTGATTTGCTGGCCGAGATCGAGACCGACAAGGCGACGATGGAATTCGAAGCTATTGACGAAGGTGTTGTTACCGAGCTTCTGGTCGCTGAGGGGACCGACGGAGTCAAGGTAGGCACGGTGATCGCGGTGATTGCTGGTGAGGATGATGATGCTGCGCCTGCACCGAAAAAAGAACCGTTCGTGTCGAGCGCAGTCGAGACACCCGTAAAGGCGGCGCAAACCGATGGGCCTCTCGACGATGCTCGAGGCGAACGGAAAGCGGAAGTGCCAGCACCTGCCAAGGCATCGGGCGACCGCATTGTCGCCAGTCCACTCGCTAAGCGCATTGCGGCGGACAAGGGTGTTGATCTGGCGGGTCTGACCGGCACCGGGCCAAATGGTCGCATTGTTAAGGCTGACCTAGAAGGTGTCAAGGTTGGCTTTACACCCGTGCCTGTTGCCACAGCGGCTCCCACAGCTCCGACCACCGCACCCGCTACCCCAATGGATACCGATCCCTCGACTGCGCTCGGGACAGGCATCCCGCACGAAGTCGTCAAACTCTCCAACATGCGCAAGACCATTGCGCGCCGCCTGACCGAGTCCAAGCAGACCGTTCCGCATATCTACCTCACCGTCGATATCCGCCTCGACGCGCTGCTTAAGCTGCGCGGTGAGCTGAATGCCAGCCTGGAGACGCGCGGTATCAAGCTGTCGGTAAACGACATGCTGATCAAGGCGCTGGGTGCCGCGTTGATGGCAGTGCCGAAATGCAATGTCAGCTTTGCGGGCGACAATATGCTTCAATATAGCCGCGCCGACTTCAGCGTCGCGGTCAGCATTCCCAACGGTCTGATTACCCCGATCATCACCGATGCGGGCAGCAAGTTGATTTCTGCGGTCGCTACCGAAATGGCGGCGCTCGCGACTAAGGCGAAGGAAGGCAAGCTGCAACCGCATGAATTCCAGGGCGGCACCGCGTCGCTCTCCAACATGGGAATGATGGGCATCAAGCAGTTCGAAGCCGTCATCAACCCGCCGCAGGCGATGATCATGGCGATCGGCGCAGGCGAAAAGCGGCCCTATATCGTCGATGACGCAATTGCTATCGCCACGGTGATGAGCGCAACGGGGTCGTTCGACCACCGCGCAATCGACGGAGCGGACGGTGCGATGCTGATGAAGGTGTTCAAGGAACTGGTGGAGAAGCCTTTGCGGTTGCAGCTTGCCTTCCTTCGCCTTAGTCGCGAGCGCCGCCATTTCGGTAGCGACCGCAGAAATCAAC
>JANPAM010000209.1:0-6850 GCA_031429915.1 Sphingomonadales bacterium
CATCCCGCGCACCAATGCGGGCTCGCGAAAACGCACTTCGGTCTTGGCGGGATGAACATTCACATCGACTTCGGTCGGCGGCAGGTCGAGGAACAAAGCAACCACCGCATGGCGGTCGCGCGCAAGCATTTCGGCATAAGCGCCGCGCACTGCACCAATTAACAAGCGATCTTTCACCGGACGGCCATTGACGAACAGGAACTGGTGGTCGGCGACGCCTCGGTTGTAGGTCGGCAGGCTGGCGATACCGCCAAGCCGGATGCCCTCGCGCTCGAAATCCAACCCAACGCTGTTGTCGATCAACTCGCCACTGGTCAGCGCTGCGACCCGCTCGGGTCGCGTCATGCCGCTTTGCACTGCCAATGTTCGCCGTCCGTCATGCTCGACCGTAAAGCCGATATCGGGCCGCGCCATCGCCAGCCGCTTCATGCAATCGAGCGCTGCGGCGTACTCGGCGCGAGCGCTGCGCAAGAATTTACGTCTTGCCGGGACATTACCGAACAGGTTCTCGACGCGGACTTGAGTTCCCGGCGGCAAGGCGGCTGGTCCCTCGCCCGCCAGCACACCGTGATCGACGATCCGTTGCCACCCCTCGGCACCCAATGGGCGGCTCTCGATTGTCATCCTCGACACGCTGGCTATCGACGGCAACGCCTCACCGCGAAAGCCCAGAGTTGCGACCATTTCGATATCTTCATCAGGCAGTTTCGACGTCGCGTGCCGTTCCAGCGCCAATGCCATATCAGCGGGCGTCATTCCGCAGCCGTCGTCGGTCACTTCGATCAGGTCGATGCCCCCCGATGCCAGCCGCACCGACACCGTTCGTGCACCTGAATCGATGGCGTTTTCGACCAGTTCTTTTAACGCGCTGGCTGGTCTTTCAACCACTTCACCGGCAGCAATCCGGTTCACCAATGCTTCGGGCAGTCTTCTTATTGACATCGGCGCTTTCCTAGACCAAGCGGCCCATGCAGGCGACTCCTTAATCGTTCGCATTCCAGCCAAATACCTGTTTAGTAAAACAGTAAATTCCGCTAGGACCGCGCGATTGTTCTGGGTGTGCTCAAATTGGATTCTCACCAGATTTGGATTGGGTGGATATTAAATGGTATTTGGCAAGTTTTTCCGTTTTGCATCGCAGGACATGGCGATTGACCTCGGCACAGCGAACACGGTCGTGTATGTCCGCGGCCAAGGCATTGTTTTGAACGAGCCTTCGGTGGTTGCCATCGAAACGCTGAATGGCATCAAGCGCGTCAAAGCCGTCGGCGACGATGCAAAGCTGATGATGGGCAAAACCCCTGACAGCATCGAAGCTATCCGTCCGCTTCGCGACGGGGTGATTGCCGACATCGACGTTGCCGAGCAGATGATCAAATACTTCATCCAAAAGGTTCACGGTAAGCGTCGGATGTTTTCGTATCCCGAAATCGTAATCTGCGTTCCATCGGGCTCGACCAGCGTTGAGCGTCGCGCGATCCGCGATGCGGCATCGAATGCGGGTGCCTCCGAAGTGTTCCTGATCGAAGAACCAATGGCGGCGGCAATTGGTGCCGACATGCCAGTGACCGAGCCGATTGGTTCGATGGTTGTCGATATCGGCGGTGGTACGACCGAAGTTGCGGTGCTTTCGCTTCGCGGTCTAGCCTATACCACATCGGTCCGCGTTGGCGGCGACAAAATGGACGAAGCTATCGTCTCCTACGTCCGTCGTCACCACAACCTGTTGATCGGTGAAGCCACCGCAGAACGGATCAAAAAGGAATATGGCACCGCGCGTCCGCCAGCAGACGGCATCGGCCAGACGATCCACATCAAGGGCCGCGACCTGGTGAACGGAGTTCCAAAGGAAATCTCGATTAACCAAGGCCAGATTGCCGAAGCATTGAGCGAACCAATCGGTACTATTCTCGAAGGCGTTCGAATCGCGCTTGAAAACACCGCGCCCGAACTGGCGGCCGACATTGTCGATCAGGGTATCGTTCTAACCGGTGGCGGCGCATTGATGCACGGTATTGACGAGTATCTGCGGGACGAAACCGGCCTGCCGGTAACCGTTGCCGAAGACCCGCTGACTTGTGTTGCCATCGGCACTGGCAGGGCCATGGAAGACCCGATCTTCCGCGGCGTCCTGCTGACGGCCTGATCTAGGGGTTCAGCATGGCGCCGCCGCCAAACCGGCGCCCCGGGTTTTCCCGCAAAGCGCAATATGGCCTGTTTGCCGCTTATGTGCTGGCGGTGGGGGGTGCAGCTTTTGCCGCTTTGTTGCTGGTAATTTCGGTTGCCGATCCGACCGGCTTTAACGCGTTGCGTACTGCGGGCGCAGAAATAACAGCCCCGGTGGCTCGTTTTTTCAACAGTATTCGGCGCACGACAAATGATATCGGTTTCAACATTTCGGCATACTTCGATGCCGCGTCGAAGAATGCCGCGTTGACTCGTGAGGCAAAGAAGACCCGGATAAGACTGATCGAAGCCAAGGCGATCAAAACCGAAAATCTTCGACTTCGCCGGTTGTTGGGTATTGTCGATGACACCCCTGAGGTTGTCGCGGTGGGCCGTCTTATTAGCTCGACGGGATCAAGCAGCAGGCGCATTGCCACGCTGTCGATTGGTTCCAATTACAATATCGTCAGTGCGCAGCCGGTTCGCGGAGCCGAAGGGCTTATCGGCCGGATCATCGAAGTAGGGCCAAGCACAGCGCGCGTGCTGCTCATCACCGATGCCGAGAACCTGGTCCCGGTCATGCGCGCCAGCGACGGGTTGCCTGCTTTCGCCACGGGCCTCGCCAACGGTATGGTCGTGATCAAGCCGATAAATCTGGGTGAAAGCCCGTTCAAGCCGGGTGACCTGATTGTCACATCGGGCAATGGCGGGCTGTATCCGCCCAATATTCCGTTTGCCCGTGTGCTGAGGAAAACCAGTGAGGGCGCGCTCGCAAGGCCGATGGCTGATCCCTCGAACACGCCTTACGCGATAGTCCTGCAAAGCTATCAAGCGCCAGCCCGCAATGCCCAGCAGGCGGCTGCGCCCGACGGCAAGACCGAAGTGGTGGCCGAGTGAAAAACCCGGTTGTCAACGCGCTTCGCCTGCCACTGCGTCCCGGCCGCGAATATGAATCGCGGTTTGATCGTGAGCAGTCATCGCTGAAGATGCTGGCGATCCCCATTGCGTCGATCATGCTGTGTTCGGTGGTCACGACGCTGCCGTTTTTGCTCGCTCAGCCGCTGTTGCCGCCACTCGGCCTAATGATGCTGCTCGCGTGGCGGCTGATGCGGCCAGGGCTGCTGCCGATGTGGGCCGGGCTTCCGTTCGGGCTGTTCGATGATGTATTCAGCGGTCAGCCCTTGGGCAGCGCCGGACTGATCTGGTCGCTGGTCATGATCACAATCGAGCTCATCGACGCGCGCGCGGTATGGCGCGACCATTGGCAGGACTGGGTCATTGCTTCGGTGCTCATCGCGGTCGCATTGCTACTGGGGCTGTTCATAGTCGGGCTTGCCCATTCAGCCCCCGCCCCCGCTGTCCTGCTACCCCAGATCATTCTCTCCATCTTGCTATATCCGTTGATCGTGCGATTGTGCGCGTGGATGGATAGGTGGCGACTGGCGACATGAAGTCTGAGAAGCAGGTTACATCAGGACAGCTGGATTTTACCTTCACGCGCCGGTCGATGTTTGTGGGCGGGGTGCAGGCGGCTATCGGACTGATCGTTGCCGGGCGGATGTCGTATATCGCGGTCGCCGATAACGAGAAATACAAGCTGCTGGCCGAGAGCAACCGCGTGAACCTAACCATCATCCCGCCGCGTCGTGGCTGGTTTATCGACCGTTACGGCAAACCGATTGCCACGAACCGCGCCGATTTTCGAGTCGATATCATACCTGACCGATTGGTTCGCAAAGACGCTACGATTGCCACTTTGGCCGAACTGCTCGCGCTGACCCCCGATGATGTCGACCGCATCAAACGTGAACTGAAGACTGCGCAAGGGTTCCAGCCGGTTCAGGTCGCCGACGGATTGGACTATGAACGCTTTGCCGCGGTCAGCGTCCGCTTGCCCGACCTCCCCGGTATCAGCCCTCGTCAGGGCTATTCGCGCTTTTATCCAAGCGGCGCGGCCGTTGGGCATCTCGTTGGCTATGTCGGCACCGTTTCCGCGGAGGAATATCAAAAGAACAAGAACCCGTTGCTGATTACTCCGGGGTTCAAGGTCGGCAAAGACGGGCTCGAACAGACGATGGAGGCCGGGCTTCAGGGTGAGCCCGGTGCTAAGCGGACCGAAGTCACTGCGCGCGGCAAGATCGTTCGCGAACTGACGACGAGGGGCGATACGCCGGGCAAGCCGGTGCAACTGACCATCGACATCGACCTGCACAATTATGCTGCGCGCCGCCTTGGGCTTGAGTCTGGCTCGGTGGTGATTTTCGACTGCCTGACCGGTGACATCCTGACGATGGCGTCGATGCCGTGTTATGACCCGAACAGTTTTTCCGACGGCATCGGCAGTATCGAGTGGAAGATGCTCCGCGAGGATGACCATATCCCGATGCTCAATAAAGCGTTGCAGGGGCTTTATCCGCCGGGATCGACACTCAAACCGATGGTCGCGCTGGCGTTGATGCAGCACGGCGTTGACCCGGAGGAAACCGTGTTTTGCGGCGGCGGGTATCGGCTCGGCAATCGAGTTTTCAAATGCCTTGGCCGCCACGGGTCGATCAATATGCCGAATGCGATCATGAAAAGCTGCAACACCTATTTCTATGCGATGGGTCGGCGGATCGGTTATGACAAGATCGCGCCGGTGGCAAAGCTGCTCGGGCTGGGGCAGGAATTTCCGCTGCCGTTTCCTTCGCAACGCTATGGCACGGTGCCCGACAGCGCGTGGAAGATGCGAAAATATGATCAGGCATGGACCGAATCCGACACATTGAACGCGACCATCGGTCAGGGCTATGTTTCGGTCAGTCCGTTTCAGTTGGCGATCATGTCGGCTCGAATTGCTTCGGGGCTGAATATCCAGCCGGAGATTTTGCTGAAGAAGCGCAAACCGCCTGCGCGGCTCCCCTTCCCAGCCGAACATCTGGCCGTAGTCCGTGACGGCATGGACCGAGTGGTCAATGCCGCCGGTACTGGCGCTCGAAGCAAGCTGACCGTCCCCGGAATCACGATGGGCGGCAAAACCGGTACGGCCCAGGTGCGCCGGATTGCAGGTTCGCAGCGCGGCCAGTCGGGCGAATGGAAATACCGCGATCACGGCCTGTTCGTCTGCTTCGCGCCAGTCGATAACCCGCGTTACGGCGCGTCGGTGGTAATCGAACACGGCCTCGGCGGCGCGCGTGCGGCGGCTCCGATTGCCAAGGACGTGCTGACCTTCATCTACGACCGCGAACAGGCGATGGCATCGCTCGAGGCGCTGGAGGCCGGATGGGGCGGCACTATCGAGCAACGAATGGCGACCAGATATGCGGCCTATCAGGGCCAGTCAGCCGCCCCGCCGCCGCCAACCGACCCGACCACATGAACGGCATCGTCCCTGCCCCAATCGCCAGCCTGCCGTGGCGGGTGATCTTCATCCTGATGGCGCTGGTAGGCTTCGGCGCGACCATCCTTTATTCGGCAGCGGGCGGCCATCTTGAACCTTGGGCGGGCAAGCATGTCGCTCGGTTCGCGGTGTTGCTCGCGGTCGCGATCATCATGTCGCGATTGAGCCTCGATTTCTGGAAATCGATCACCTTCCCGCTCTATCTCGTTCTGCTTAGCCTGCTTGTGGTCGTCGAACTCATGGGCTTTGTCGGCGGCGGTAGCCAACGCTGGATCAACCTGGGCGTCATAACGCTCCAGCCGTCCGAGCTGATGAAACCGGCGATGGTGCTCGCCGCCGCGTGGTTTTTCGACCGGCTGCCGCCCAACAAGATCAACGGCATCGACGCCATCTGGCCGGTGGTCGCCATCCTCATCATTCCAAGCATCCTCGTAGTCATCCAGCCCGATTTCGACGCCGCCATTGCTTATGTGTTCGGCGTCGCTGTCGTCGGCTTCATGGCCGGATGGCCCTTGCTCTATTTCATCGCAGGCGGCGGGGCAGTTGCGGTGCTCGCCCCGATTGTTTTTTTCTTCGCGATGAAACCCTATCAACAGGACCGCGTACTCATCTTCCTCAGCCCCGAAAATGACCCGCTGGGCGCTGGCTACCACATCACCCAATCGAAAATTGCAATCGGATCGGGCGGCATATTCGGCAAAGGGTTCGGCATGGGAACGCAGAGCCATCTCGATTACCTGCCCGAAGGCCACACCGATTTCGTGTTCGCGACGATGGCGGAGGAATGGGGTATCGTCGGCGGATTCTTTGTGCTGTTCCTGTATTATCTGCTGATGCGCTGGGGCATGGGCGTCGCCTTCGACAGCAAGACCCGCTATGGTCAGCTGGTCGCGGGCGGGCTGACCTGCACGATATTTTTCTATATCATGATTAACCTGTTGATGGTCGTCGGCCTTGCCCCGGTCGCCGGAATTCCGCTGCCGTTTATCAGCCACGGCGGATCGTCGATGCTGACAATGATGATCTGTGTCGGCATCATCATGTCAATCGAACGCCACCCCGGAGCGAAGCGCGGGCAGTTTAGCTGAACACGACCACGCTGCGGCTTGACAAGCGACCCGAATCCCGCGAAAGGCGCTGCTTCCAAACGGGACTGCGCGTGCTGCCGGCCCGAAATGGGGACGCTTAGCTCAGTTGGTAGAGCAGCTGACTCTTAATCAGCGGGTCGTGGGTTCGAACCCCTCAGCGTCTACCATTTTTTCAATAATTTAGCTCGCTGATACGATAGTGTTGAAATTCTGTGTC
>JANPAM010000210.1:0-5032 GCA_031429915.1 Sphingomonadales bacterium
AACGAAATCGACGCAACGGTTGGATCGAGTAGCACTTACGCTCAAATCGGATATCTCAAACTCAATCGCAATATCGGACCAGCGGTTGAGGATTTGGCCGATCGTGAGGAAATCAGATTGGGCGGCCGGGTGCGCGTTGCCCGTTACTGGTCGGTATTCGGTTCCGCGATTATCGACCTGACCGACACATCCGAGGATCCGACATCGCTTTCAGACGGCTTTGATCCGATCCGCCACCGGCTCGGTGTTGCCTATGACGATGATTGTCTGTCATTAAGTTTGACATGGCGTCGCGATTATCAACCGACTGGTGATGCACGGCGCGGCAACAGCTTTCTGTTCCGGCTGGCATTTCGTAATTTGGGTGTGTAAGGCACTGGCGATACAAGAGGGATGAATGCCGCCTGCTCATCTGCTGTTCAGCAGAGGTCGCTTAATTGCCCGCTTTCGAATAACTACTGACTGGGCCAAATTATGAAGTTTTTGCAGCGTCTATCTCTTGTTGCCTTGCTTGCCTCTGCGACCGCGTTGACCCCGCTTATCGCGCAAACCGTCGCTGATGAAGCGGGACCTGAGGCTGGCCTGAATATTCCGGACGGTCAGCAACTGTTCGGCAAAAACGACCCCAATGTCCGGCGTGCAACCGCACGCGTGAATGGCGAAGTCATCACCGGTACCGATATCGACCACCGGCTGGCGCTGATCCTTGCTGCCAACGATAACAAACTGCCCGACGAGGAAGTGGCCCGTTTTCGCGCGCAGATCGTTAGCAATCTGATTGATGAAACACTGTATATCCAAGAAGCAGCAGCCAACGAAATCGAAGTCACCGATGCCGAGATTAATCAGTATTTCGCTCGCGTTGCTCAGCAGAACTTCAACCGTCCCGCAGCCGAGGTCGAGAAATATTTGCTGTCGATCAACTCGTCGGTGGCGACGCTTAAACGGCAGATCAAAGGCGAGCTGTCCTGGAGCCGCCTGTTGTCTCGCAACGTCCGACCGTCGGCGAATGTGAGCGATGATGAGGTCAACGCGATTATAGAGCGGATCAAGGCAACGAAGGGTTCGACCGAATACCGGCTGGGTGAAATCTATCTGTCGTCAACACCCGAAACGATTGGTGCGGTCACCGCGAACGCCAAAAAGATCATGGAGCAGCTTAAAGCTGGCGGCAATTTTGTCGCTTATGCGCGGCAGTTTTCCGAAGCCTCGACCGCTTCAGTAGGTGGCGACCTTGGGTGGTTGTCGCTCGCACAACTTCCTGAATCGCTGGCAAAGTCGGCGGCTGAAATGAGCAGTAACGAAGTCGTCGCCGTTCAATCACCCGGCGGGATTTCGATCCTGCTGCTGATCGACAAGCGCCAGGTCGCCACAAGCGACCCGCGCGATTCGGTACTCAGTCTCAAACAGATCGCGCTTACTTTTCCGGCGGGTACGACGGAGGTTCAGGTGACGCCGTTGGTCAAACGTTTCAGCGAAGAAACGCAAAAAGTGAACGGGTGTGGCTCTGCCGACGCGATGGCAACCAAATTGGGTGCCGACGTCGTAAACCGCGACGGTATAAAGATACGCGATCTGCCCGCACCATTGCAGCAAGTTATGCTGGAACTACAGGTTGGGCAATCAACCCCGCCTTACGGTTCGCTGCAAGATGGCGTCCGTGTCTTTGTACTGTGTGGCCGCGATGCGCCTCAGGATGCTTCAACCGAAAGCTTCGAGGAAATCATGTCCCGGCTCGAAGAAGAGCGCGTTAACAAACGGGCACGAATTTACCTGCGCGATCTCCGCCGCGACGCTATCATCGATTACAACTGATAAATGGTACGCCGACTGACCTTGCCACTGGCGGTGTCAGTCGGAGACCCTGCCGGTATCGGGCCGGAAATTATCGGAAAAGCGTGGGAAGCGCGCCACGATAATGCGTTACCGCCGTTCTTTGCGATTGGCGATATTGGCAGCTTTGCCCCGCATTGGGATGGGCCGGTTGTTAAAATCACTGATCCTGCGGACACCTTTAAGCATTTTGATAATGCGCTTCCCGTTATCCAATTGCACAGCTGCATTTCGGTGGTTCCGGGCGCTCCCGATCTTGACGGCGCGCATTGCGCGTATCAAGCTTTGGAAATGGCCATCGGTTTTGCCCGCGCCGGAAGTGCTGCGGCATTAGTGACAGGACCGGTTTCGAAGGCGCAGCTTTATGCGGTTGGATTTACCCATCCGGGTCAGACCGAATTTATTGCGGAGCGCTGTGGTGTATCCAAAAACAACGCAGTGATGATGCTCGCTGGACCGGATTTGCGTGTAGTGCCGATGACGACGCATATTCCGTTGGCGTCGGTTGCGGGCTTGCTCGACGGTCGCCTCATCCGTCAGCGATTGCGCGCCACAGCTAAAGGACTGCAGCGGAATTTTGGTATCGAAAGGCCGCGTCTTGCGGTTGCCGGTCTTAACCCCCACGCAGGCGAAGCGGGCAACATGGGTCGCGAAGAGATCGACTTGTTTGCGCCAGCAATTGCCCAAATTGTCAGTGAAGGGTTTGATGTCGTTGGCCCCTTACCCGCCGACACGATGTTCCATGCCGAGGCACGCTCGCATTATGACGCAGCGCTCTGTGCGTATCACGATCAGGCGCTCATTCCATTGAAGACTCTCTATTTTCATGATGCAGTCAACATCACGCTTGGCCTTCCTGTCGTCCGCACCTCGCCTGATCACGGCACCGCCTTTGGTATCGCAGGGCAGAATGTCGCGATGCCCAATTCGATGATCGCGGCAATTAAAATGGCCGAGACCGCGGCGCTCAACCGCATGGCTGCCGACGCCGCCGCATGAGCCTGCCCGAACTGCCTCCCTTACGCGAGGTTATCAAGCGCCACGGTCTGTCCGCCAGCAAAGCGCTCGGTCAAAACTTCCTGTTCGACGAACAGTTGCTCGATAAAATCGCTGCCATCCCGGGGAACCTGACCGGCACGAATGTTTATGAAGTCGGCCCCGGCCCCGGCGGACTTACGCGTGCATTACTTCGCGCGGGCGCAACCGTTACCGCAGTCGAACGCGACCATCGCTGCCTGCCCGCGCTTGCGGAACTTGCCGAAGCCTTTCCCGGCAAGTTACGCGTGATCGACGATGACGCGATGAAAATCGACCCGTCGGAAGAAATCGGCGCACCGTTCCATATTGTTTCCAACCTTCCCTATAATGTCGGCACCGCACTCGCGGTTGGTTGGCTCAGCGCCGAAAGTTGGCCGCCGCCTTGGCAGTCGCTCACGCTGATGTTCCAGCGCGAAGTTGCCGAGCGCATCGTTGCGGCTCCGGGGTCCGATGCTTTCGGGCGGCTCGCCATCCTTGCGCAGTGGCGCGCAAGTGCCAAGATCGCGATGCCTGTCCACCGTTCGGCCTTCACCCCGCCGCCAAAGGTGATGTCGGCGGTCGTGCATATTACACCAGCGGCTGCGCCCGATGGTGTTCGCATGGGCGTTCTGGAAAAGCTGACGGGTGCAGCATTTGGACAGCGCCGCAAAATGCTTCGGCAAAGCCTCAAAGGATTACCCGGCGGATTGGATGCGCTGGCGACCGAAGATATCGCGGCATATCGCCGACCAGAGACGCTAAAGCTGGCGGAATGGCTGGCACTGGCGCGCGCGATTGACGCAGGGGTAGCGTAAGCAATTTTGGCCCGCTAAAGGTTTCAGATGCAATCGCTTAGCTCTTCAGAAACCGCCGCGCTTGAACGCATCAAGCATGATCCGATGCTTGCGCAGGTACAGGCTTGGTCTTCGGTAAACAGTGGTTCTGGCAACTTGGCAGGCCTCGCCACGACCGCCGGATTGTTGGCTGATGGCTTCGCCGCGTTGCCCGGTGAAGTTGAACTGGTTTCGCCAAATCCCGTCGAACGTGTGCGTGCCGATGGTGTAATCGAGACCGTCGAGCATGGCCGCCATCTTGTGTTGACCGTCCGGGCCGATGCACCAGTGCAGTTGCTCTTTACCGGGCACATGGACACGGTGTTTGCAGTGGACCACGCGTTTCAAACGCAAAAATGGCTCGAGAGCGGCGCCCTCAATGGCCCCGGTGTCGCAGATATGAAGGGTGGCATTTCGGTCATGTTGGCCGCACTGTCGGTCGCGGAAAGCAGCGCCGGTTTTGACCGTGTCGGCTATCAGGTCATGATCAACAGCGACGAGGAAGTTGGCTCGCCTTCATCGGCGCCGCTCATTGCGCAGCTTGCCAAAGGCAAACTGGCGGCCCTCACTTACGAACCCGCGTTGCCCGACGGCACACTTGCTGGAGCACGCGCTGGCAGCGGGAATTTTTCGATCATTATCACCGGTAAAAGCGCGCATGCCGGCCGCAATCCCGACGATGGCCGCAACGCGCTACTCGCCGCCGCTGATCTTGCTTTGCGGCTAAAAAAGCTGAGTAAAGAAGGCCTGTCGGTCAACCCAGCTAGAATCGAGGGCGGCAGCCCGAATAACGTGGTCCCTGACCACGCCGTTCTGCGCGTAAACTTTCGCCCCAAAACGCCAGAAATCGTCGCTGCGACCGATGCTATGCTGCGCAGCATAGTTGCAGCAATCGAATGCGAGCACGGCGTCAGCGCGCACTTGCACGGCAGTTTTGGTCGTCCGCCAAAGCCAATCGACGAAGGCGCGGCTAAGCTGTTCGGCTTGGTCAAACAATGCGGAGCCGATCTCGGTCTCAGCATCGCGTGGAAATCCACCGGCGGCGTCTGCGACGGCAACAACATCGCAGCCTGCGGTGTACCCGTTGTCGACACGATGGGTGTTCGCGGTGGCAGTATCCACAGCGCTGACGAATTCCTCATTACTGAAAGCCTTGTCGAGCGCGCGCGTCTGTCTGCACTCACCATCATGCGGATCGCCGCCAAAGGAAGTTTATGAGTTTCATTATCCGCCCCGCCAATATGGACGATGTGCAACCGATCTACGAGATGGCCAAACGCACCGGCGGCGGCTTCACCAACCTGCCGCCGGACCGCAAGGCGCTCGTCGCAAAACTCGAAAAATCCGCC
>JANPAM010000211.1:0-2437 GCA_031429915.1 Sphingomonadales bacterium
CATAACAGCTGGTTCGCCCTTCCACACGACCACGTCGTCGGCGAGGGCTGCGAGAAGCTGGCTTCCAAGGTTCGAGGTCAGGATGATAAGAGTGTTTGAGAAATCCACCGTGCGGCCCTGTCCAACGGTCAAGCGGCCATCGTCGAGCACCTGAAGCAGTACGTTGAATACGTCGGGATGCGCTTTTTCGACCTCGTCGAATAACACGACCTGATAGGGCCGACGCCGAACCGCCTCGGTCAGCACTCCGCCTTCGTCATAGCCGACATAGCCCGGAGGCGCGCCGATCAGCCGCGATACTGCGTGCTTTTCCATGAATTCGCTCATGTCGATTCGGACCATCGCGTTGTCGTCGTCGAACAGGAAGTTTGCCAGCGCCTTGGTCAGCTCGGTCTTTCCGACACCCGTTGGCCCGAGAAACAGGAAGCTGCCGAGCGGACGGTTGGGGTCTTGCAAACCGGCACGCGAACGGCGCACGGCTTTGGATACCGCCGCGACGGCATCCTTTTGCCCGATGACCCGAGCGCCGATCAACTCTTCCATCGCAAGCAACTTGTCGCGTTCGCCTTCGAGCATTTTGTCGACTGGAATTCCGGTCCATCGGCTGACCACTGACGCGATATCCTGCGCTGTCACTTCTTCGCGGAGCATTGCGTTGCCCGCTGCCGCCTGCGCGTCGGCAAGCTGCTTTTCGAGGCCGGGGATGGTTCCATATTGCAGCTCGCCAGCTTTGGCCAAATCGCTTCCGCGCTGTGCTTGCTCAAGCTCGATCCGCGCGCCGTCAAGTTGCTCCATGATCTTGGCTTCGGCGGAAATCTTTTCCTTTTCGGCCTGCCAGCGTTGGGTCAGTTCAGCCGATTGCTGCTCCACATTGGCAAGCTCGCCCTCAAGCGTTGCTAACCGGTCTTTCGACGCAGTGTCGGTTTCCTTGCCAAGCGCCTCGCGTTCGATCTTAAGCTGGATGATCCGCCGGTCTAGGTTCTCAATTTCCTCGGGCTTAGACTCGACCTCCATCCGCAACCGGCTGGCGGCTTCGTCCAACAGGTCGATTGCTTTGTCGGGCAGGAAGCGGTCGGCAATATAGCGGTGCGACAGCGTGGCCGCAGAAACCAGCGCACCGTCGGTAATGCGAACGCCGTGGTGAAGCTCGTATTTTTCTTTAAGCCCCCGCAGGATCGAAATCGTGTCCTCGACTGTCGGCTCGCCGACAAACACCGGCTGGAACCGCCGTTGGAGCGCGGGGTCTTTTTCGACATGCTTTTGATATTCGTCGAGCGTGGTAGCGCCGATGCAGTGAAGTTCGCCGCGCGACAAAGCAGGCTTTATCAGGTTGGCCGCATCCATCGCGCCTTCGCCCTTGCCAGCACCGACCAGCGTGTGCATTTCGTCGATGAACAGGACGATATCGCCCTCGGCCTGTTTGACCTCGTCGAGCACACCTTTCAACCGCTCCTCGAATTCGCCGCGATATTTAGCCCCGGCGATCAACGCGCCCATGTCAAGCGAGAGCAGCTTGCGACCCTTTAAGGAGTCGGGAACGTCGCCATTGGCGATACGTATTGCCAAGCCCTCGGCAATTGCTGTCTTGCCGACGCCTGCCTCGCCGATCAACACCGGGTTGTTTTTGGTGCGGCGAGCGAGGATCTGGATGGTACGGCGAATTTCTTCATCACGGCCAATCACCGGGTCGAGCTTGCCTGCGCGCGCAACCTCGGTCAGGTCGCGAGCGAATTTTTTGAGCGCATCATACCGGTCTTCGGCACCAGCGGTGTCGGCAGTGCGCCCGCCGCGAAGATCGTTAATCGCGGTGTTGATTGCTTCGGCCTTCACCCCAGCCGCCGCGAGCGCCTTGCCCGCCGTTGTTGTGGTCGCCAATGCCAGCGCCAGCAAAAGCCGCTCAATGGTGACATAGCTGTCACCGGCTTTTTGCGCTACCTGCTCGGCGCTATCAAGCACGCGCACCGCATCGTTATCCAACCCCGGCGTTTGCTGCGCCCCGCCACCAGAAACCGACGGCACCTTAGCCAGCGCCGCATCGGTTTCGCGCAGCGCAGTTGCCGCGTCACCGCCTGCTGCCTTGATAAGGCCGGACGCCATGCCCTGCTCGTCTTCGAGCAGCGCCTTCAACAAATGCTCGGGTCCGATGCGTTGGTGGCTCATCCGGATCGCAACGGTTTGAGCGCTTTGCAGGAAGCCTTTTGCCCGATCGGTGAATTTTTCGAGGTTCATGTCTCGTCCTGTTCTAGTGCTATAACACAGGTAGTGTTGCATTCTAACAACACAAGTGCGTGCGCGTAAAAATGGCTTGGCGTTGGCGGTCGGTTTTGCCATCAATGCGGGAGGAGAGTTGCAATATGAAATGGTTTAAGCGCGTCGGGTTGACGCTGTTGTTGCTGATTGTTGTGTGTGCAATCGGATTGGCTGTCTGGGAGCCGCT
>JANPAM010000212.1:0-4055 GCA_031429915.1 Sphingomonadales bacterium
CCGCAACTCTTCCATGAAGGAGAAAAACACTGTGACAAATTCCTGTTAATCGCTCGCTTAAGCTAGTGCCGCTTCGCACGCCGATCGTCAACCGGCGGATGGTTAACCAAGCGATAACTATATTCCGATACGCCCGTGGCAACTACACTGCAAAAGGTCGCATACGCCGTGAAAATGGAAAAAATCGAAATTGAGCACAATCATTGGATTGAACGCACTGCACGGATTTGCGGTGACGTCACGGTCGGTTGTGCCGAGGCAGCGGGGGTTTTAGAGAAAGCGCTGGCGTCGGCCGATTGGTTGAAATCGCGGCATGGCGAACTCACAGAACTCACGTTGCGCCTTGATACCGACATTGCCGATGTCACACAGGCTACATCCGAAGCGCAAAGCCTGTCCGAAGCGGCCATCACTAAGTTGAAAAGCGGCACCGAAACCATCGAAATATCAATGGAGCGTTTTGCTCAAATGATCTTGCTGGTAGAAAGCCTTGGTACGCATATCACTGGCTTTGCCGCCGCGATGGAGCAAGTGAAACGGGTTTCGCAGTCAATCGATTCAATTGCGCGCACTACCAATATGCTGTCATTAAACGCAGCCATCGAAGCCGAAAAGGCGGGTGAGGCCGGGTTAACCTTCGCCGTGGTTGCGAGCGAGGTAAAGAAACTTGCGCTCGATACGCGAAAGGCGGCAGTCGAGATTACCGGCACGGTCAATTCGCTGTCCAACGAAGCAGCGAAATTTGTTGATCAGATCGGCGATGGTGTCGCGAGCAGCGGCGTTGCCCAGCAGGAATTCTCGAACTTGCAGACGTTGATCAACGGAGTCAGCGATATCGTTGGGCAGGTTGGATCGCATAACCGGGAAATTGCTGGAAGCACTGCGGCAATTCATACGAGCTTGATCGAATCGCAACGAGTCAGGGATGCTGTTGCTGACGCCAATGGCACAATGTTCGCGGCAGTGGGCAACGCACATAATCAGATTGTTGGGCTAGAATCGCAGGCGAACGGAATGTTCGACCATCTGGTGCACAGCGGGTTTTCGCATGACGATATGGAATTTGTCGAGCTAGCCCAAGCGGAGGCGAAAAAGCTGATTGATCTTACCGAAGTTGCAATAGCCGATGGTTCACTGACAATGGATGCGCTGTTCGATACAGAGTTAAAACAGATCGAAGGCAGCAATCCACCGCGTTTTACCTCGCGGATGACCGAATGGGCGGAGCGCAATTGGCAACCGATCGTTGAAGCGGTCAAAACACAACGACCTGACGCCATTTTGTCATGCGTCCCGAGTAGCCGTAAGGGCTTTTTACCGATCCATCTCAAAGAATTTTCACGCGCACCGAATGGCGACCTGGCGCATGACACCAAATACTGCCGCAATGGTCGGGTGCTGTTCGATGGAATCGACATCGTCGCCAAGGCCAGCGAGCAGGACTATATGATGGCGGTTTACCGCCACGAAGGCGATGGCGAGACTTACAACATCGTCCGCAACGTTTACGTGCCGCTGCGCATCAACGGCCAGCGCTGGGGTGATTTTGAGATTGCGTATGTGATTTAAGCGTTCGTGCGCCGCGCCATAAACGCCAGCCGTTCGAACAGCATTACATCCTGCTCATTCTTGAGTAACGCCCCATGCAGCGGCGGGATGGCCTTTGAGGGGTCACGCGATTGCAATACGTCAAGTGGCATGTCCTCGTGCAAGAGCAACTTTAGCCAGTCGAGCAATTCGCTGGTGCTCGGCTTTTTCTTGAGCCCCGGCACGTCGCGGACTTCGTAGAAGATATCCATCGCCTTTGAGACCAGGATTTTCTGGATGCCGGGAAAATGGACGTCGATGATCGCCTGCATCGTGTCGCGGTTAGGGAATTTGATGTAATGGAAGAAACAGCGGCGCAGGAATGCGTCGGGCAGTTCCTTTTCGTTGTTCGACGTGATGATGATGATCGGGCGTTCCTTCGCCTTGATCGTCTCGTGCGTTTCGTAAACGTAGAACTCCATCCGGTCAAGTTCCTGCAAAAGGTCGTTGGGGAACTCGATGTCGGCTTTGTCGATCTCGTCGATCAGCAGAACCGGCAAAGTTGGCGACGTAAACGCCTCCCACAATTTGCCCTTTTTGATGTAATTCGCGATATCGTGGACTCGCTCGTCGCCAAGCTGGCTGTCGCGAAGTCGTGCGACGGCGTCATATTCGTAAAGCCCTTGATGCGCCTTGGTGGTCGATTTGATGTTCCATTCGATCAAAGGCGCGCCCATTGCGGTCGCAATTTCCTGCGCCAATACCGTCTTGCCAGTTCCTGGTTCACCCTTGACAAGCAACGGCCGCCTGAGCGTCGTTGCTGCATTTACAGCCACTTTGAGGTCGTCGGTCGCAACATAATTTTTGGTGCCGTCAAAGCGCATGGGAACTCCGTTTCTTAATCGAACGGTTAATTCGTTAAATGTGGCTTAAGGCATATGCAACAGATTAAGTTCGCAGCGTGGGTTACTGGCTAGCCATTGTCTCTACATGACGTGCCGCGATTAACTGCCAAAGCCCCCGCTGTTGCCCGAGCGTCTGCTGCGCACCAAACGCCATGGCGCGCGAATAAGCATCATTGAGTGCCAGTTGTTCAGCGACGCTGGCGCAATGATCTGCGTTGGGCAGGGCGAGCATGGGCGGTTCCATTCCGATATGAAGCGCAATCCGGTCGAGCAACGGTCGCGATTGCCGCCAATCGACAACAAACGCCAAAGCCGCGCCAGCCGGGCATCCTTTTCGGTCGGATGTCGCCAGCATTTCGAAATTCTTCGTTTGCCCTGATATCAACGCAGTTACTTTGTCCTGGCCGACATGCCGACGAATTGGCCCCGCAGCTACCGTCAGCGCATTCAAAAAACGGCGTTCTGCGGCAAATCCGTCGATTGCCTCGGCCAGAAATTTGCTCGCATCGTCGTCGATTATTTTGTTGGCGGCATGATCAACGATCCCGGGGTGACGACCGTGGGAGATGTTGATGAAATGCGCAATATCGGCAATGAGCGCGCCACGTGCATTTTTGATCGCTGGGCGTAGGTCGGGCCGGTCCCCACGATCCCCTAAAAATGCAAGCAAGGGCGCTATTACGGATCCGCTGCCGTCGGCAATTATGCTGCGTACGAAAGCTGTGCCAAAATCGGCATGCAGTTCAGGACGCGTCAGATTATCCATAGTGTCCCCGTAAAAGGCGAGCCCCCCGTCGGGACGCTCAATCAACGGGCATTAGCAAAAAGTCCTAAATGACAAGTTTACGCAGGCGAAAGTTTTGGCGCTGAAGGCTGCTCGCTGCGATAGTATGAATAAGTAAGCCACAAGGACGTTGCCCCTAGCAAATGCCAGATGGCGTGACCCTGTAGGAGGCTATAGGGTTGGCACACGAGGCCGTGTTGATCGAGGTTCCAGATTGTAAACGCCACCGCCTTGGTGACGATACCGGCCAGATAGTAACTCACCCGTACCTGAGCGCGAAGAGGCCGTGCAAAAATCATTTCCAGCGCGATGGCCGAAACCAGGACGACCGCGAACAGCGACCGCCTGACTTCGGGAACCAGGTAAAGCACGATTACCAAGCCGCCGACCACGGCTGCGTACAACAGCACGGCACTGCGTGCGGACAGGTTTCGCCAGCGAGCAATCGCGCTGACCACCATGAACCCGCTGACCAAATACATGCCCACTACGTCGAAAAACTGGCCCCATAGCGTGAGCGTGGCATGTAGCAGAACCGAGCCGAGCCCGACAAAAATTGCGGTGACCCCGAACCAAGCTGCGGCGTTGTGGTGGAAACCGGAATTCCAACCCGTACCTCTTGAAAGGACTATCATCAGAAATCCGGCGAAAGCGTAACCAAAGCTTGACCAGCTGTTCGCTGGTTGAACAATCAACGATCCTATCCGGGGCAATTCGCAGAAGCAGCGCGTTGATTGTTCAACCAGCGAACAGCTGGTCGAGCTTTGGTTACGCTTTCGCCGGATTTCTGATGATAGTCCTTTCAAGAGGCACGGGTTGGAATTCCGGTTTCCACCACA
>JANPAM010000213.1:0-4361 GCA_031429915.1 Sphingomonadales bacterium
TGCTCGTCGACATAGGCCATCATATGCGCATATTCGCCGCCGCCTTCGATTGGCGGCGGATAGGGGTCTTCCTCGAAGTAGCCGTCGAGTATCACTTCGTCGCCGTCTTCATAAGCGTTGATGAAATGAAGCACGAAGGTCGGATCAGCTTCGAACCAGCGGATGTCTTCTGGCTGACCATAACGCGGGATCAGCGCAAAGCGCGACGGCAGGCCTTCGTGCAACCGCGTGACATGGACGTCGCGCTTGAGCAACTCTTCGTCCCAGAACAAGGGGAAATCGCAGAAGATCGACCAGTTCGGGGTGAACGTCATGTCGTGCGGCAGGCGAGGTCCGGGGAGCGGTATCGGCACATAATGCGCGAGTTTGCGGTCCGGGCCAACGACGCCGTAGTGCATAAAGGGCGCGTGCTTCGAGTAGTTGAAAAACAGCAGTTCACCGGTGCGCTCATCGACCTTCGGGTGCGCCGAGATGCCGTCGAGCGGAACCCAAGAAGCGACGCCTTCTTGCTCAAGCGTTTCGGGGTCCATCACATAGCCCTCGCCGCATTGATAGAAGGTGGCGATGGCCTTTCCGGCGTGGACGATGATGTCGGTGCTCGCCGAATCCTTCAGCGCTCCGTGAGCGCCGAAGCCGGGACGTTTCCCGGTGCCCGTTCGGTCCATCAACCCGCCCCATAAGGAACCGCCAGCGACCTGTTCGGCCTCGAAACAGCGGCTTCGCACCCAGCGGTTGCGGTAGGTTGCGGTGCCATTCGAAAAATCAATCTGGTGGATCATCCCATCGCCGTCGAACGGATGATAACGGCCGAGCGGTTGATGCAACTGGTTCTCGGTATTGCGCAGATACACGCCGTCGATGTCGGTCGGAATACTGCCCTCGATCACTTCGAGTTCGCTCGCGGTCACCTCCTCATGCTGCGGCGTCCAGGCTCCGTTGAGATAGGGGTGGTTGCTTGGCTGCAGTGTTGATTTAACGGGAGGCAGGCGTTCGACGATCACTGGCCGTCACCAATCACGCAGGTTTCGACCCAAGCGATAATCTCGGCCCGCCTCCGCGCATCATCGGTGATGTCGGCATCAACCCCTAACTGCCACGCCAGCGCCGTATTGTCGGGTTCATCCGCCAATCTAGTCAGCGACGCGGCATAAACTTCAAGCTCGGCGGTATCGGCAAAAAACCCCTGCCCGACCATATCGTCGGCATAGAGCCGGTAGAGGTCGGCGAGATGCGCGGTGTCGAATTCGGGATGATATTGCACCGCCCAGATTTCGCTATTGGCCAATGGAATGAGTGCCGCTTGCACTTCGCTATGCGCGTTGGTCGCGAGCAATGTCGCACCTTCCGGCAGGCGGACGACCTCGTCATAATGAATGCACGGCGCGTCGAACACCGGGCCTTTCTTGGCAAACATCGGATGATCGCGACCGGCGTCCGTGACTCGAACTTTGCGGGCAAAGCCAACCTCGCGGCCCACCGGGTGATAAGCAACTTCGCCACCCGCTGCCATCGCCGCGATTTGCAGACCCCAGCAGCTGCCAAATATCGGCAAGCCGACCTCGGCTGCTTCGCGGACCAGCGCAATCTGGTTGGTGACGGCAAAGTCGGTATCATAAGCGTGGAGCCCCGACCCGCTGATGATCATGCCGTCATAAGCGGCCAGTGCATTGTGCCCGGGAAGCGGGTCCTCGGGATTGAAAATATCGATTTCGAGATCGGGAAAATGCGCGAGCAGCGATTGCTCATAAATTCCGCTCGACGACCGAACACACATCGCCGCACCCTTGGCTCGCCGTTCGGCGATATTGCCTTCCATTAAAAGGATTTTGCTCATGCGTTTAACCTATCTCAAAAGACACGCCCTGCGCCAGTGGCAGGTCGTTCGAGTAATTGATCGTGTTGGTTGCGCGCCGCATATAGGCTTTCCAGGCATCCGAACCGGACTCGCGGCCGCCGCCGGTTTCCTTCTCGCCGCCGAAAGCGCCACCGATTTCCGCACCCGATGTACCAATGTTGACGTTAGCAATCCCACAGTCGCTGCCTTCGGCGGACAGGAACCGCTCGCACTCGCGCATATCGGTGGAGAAGATCGAGGACGAAAGCCCGGCACCGACGCTGTTCTGGCGGGCGATGGCTTCGCCGAGGTCGGAGTAGCGAAAGATGTAGAGGATCGGGGCAAAGGTCTCCCGCAGCGCCGGGCCTATATGCTCGGCCATTTCGACTAAAGCCGGACGCACATAGATGCCTTCACCGGCAAGCCGCTCCCCGCCCGATATTGCTGCGCCCAGTTCCGTTGCTTCGGCAAGTGCCATATTCATCGCCTCATAAGCGTGTTCGTCAATGAGCGGGCCAGCCAAATTAGTACTATCGAGCGGATCGCCAATCGCCATCGAAGCGGTGGCGGCTTTCAAGGCTGGCACAAAGCCATCGTAAATCGCCCCATGCACGAAAAGGCGCCGCAAGGTGGTGCATCGCTGCCCGCTGGTGCCGAAAGCCGAGAACAGCACACCGTGCAGGGCAAGATAAGCGTCTGCCTTGTCGCTGATGATCGCGGCATTATTCCCGCCGAGCTCGAGGATGGTTCGGGCAAATCGCGCCGCCGCGACCTGCCCGACCTTGCGGCCCATATTGATGCTGCCGGTGGCGGAAATGAGCGTAATGCGTTCGTCAGAAACCAGCGCCTCGCCGACTTCTCGCCCACCTTGCAACAGTTGGCAAAGCGCCGCTGGTGCTTCCGCAAAATCTCCGGCCACGCGCTCGAAAATCGCCTGGACCGCAACCGCCGTCAAAGGCGTTTTCTCTGACGGCTTCCAGACCACGCTGTTTCCGCACACCAGCGCCAGCGCCGCATTCCACGCCCACACCGCTACCGGAAAGTTGAATGCCGAGATCACCAGCGTCGGTCCAAGCGGATGCCATTGCTCCATCATCCGGTGACCGGGGCGCTCGCTGGCGATAGTAAGTCCGTGCAATTGCCGCGATAGCCCCACCGCGAAGTCGCAAATGTCGATCATCTCCTGCACTTCGCCCATGCCTTCCGACAACGGCTTTCCGCATTCGATGGTAACGAGGCGGGCGAGGTCGTCCTTGTGCTCACGCAACGCGTTGCCGAACAGGCGCACAAGTTCGCCGCGGCGCGGCGCGGGGACATTGCGCCATGTGAGGAATGCGGATTGCGATTGGGCAACGGCAGTGTCGATTGCAGCAGTCCCGGCGGTTACGACTGACCCTATCTGCTTGCCGTCGATTGGTGAGTGCGACAGCAAATCGCCCGCAACATTAGTCCCCAGTTTCGCCAAAATATTCTCAACATTGATCGCCAGGGTCACGCGCATCTCCCAATTGCTTGCCTGTCGAATAGACGGCGTACAGTCATTTTGCCAGCTTGCCCGTGCGCCGCAAAAAGTCTAGCGAACACGTAGCTTTTGGAGACGTTATTATGGCCGAAATGGCAGCATTCGATTGGGCAGACCCGTTCCGGCTGGACGACCAGCTAACCGACGATGAACGAATGATCCGCGATAGTGCTCACGCGTTTGCGCAGGAGCAGCTACAACCGCGAGTCATTGAAGCATATCGCAATGAGCGCGACGCGCCCGAGCTGTTTCCGATGATGGGCGAAATGGGGTTATTGGGCGCTACCATTCCGGAAGAATATGGCGGCGTTGGCGCGTCCTATGTCGCATACGGCCTGATCGCGCGCGAGATTGAACGCGTTGATTCGGGCTACCGCTCGATGGCATCAGTCCAGTCGAGCCTCGTGATGTATCCGATATTCGCTTATGGCTCCGAAGAGCAACGGCGCAAGTATTTGCCCGGTCTGTCGTCGGGCAAGCTGATCGGCTGCTTCGGCCTGACCGAACCCGATGCCGGTTCGGACCCCGCCGGAATGCGTGCATTCGCCAAAAAGGTCGACGGCGGCTATGTGATCTCGGGTTCGAAGACCTGGATTTCTAACGCGCCGTTTGCGGATGTTTTTGTCGTCTGGGCCAAATCCGAAGCGCATGGCGGCGGCATTCGCGGCTTCATTCTCGAAAAGGGCATGAAGGGACTGTCAGCGCCAAAAATCGAAGGCAAATTGAGCCTTCGCGCCTCGACAACTGGCATGATTATGATGGACGACGTCGAAATCGGCGAAGACGCCTTGCTCCCCGAAGTGCAAGGCCTCAAAGGTCCGTTTGGCTGCCTCAACCGCGCGCGGTACGGGATTAGCTGGGGCGCGATGGGTGCGGCCGAATTCTGTATGCACGCCGCGCGGCAATACGGCCTCGACCGGCATCAGTTTGGCAAACCATTGGCTGCGAACCAGCTTTACCAAAAGAAGCTCGCCGATATGCAGACCGATATTGCGCTCGGGCTTC
>JANPAM010000214.1:0-1776 GCA_031429915.1 Sphingomonadales bacterium
GTAGCCATTATCGGTCGACCCAATGTCGGCAAATCAACGCTTTTCAATCGACTGGTTGGCAAGAAGCTGGCGCTTGTCGACGATACCCCCGGCGTCACCCGCGACCGGCGTGAGGGCGAGGGGCGGCTTTTCGACCTTGAATTCACCGTCGTAGATACAGCCGGCTATGAAGACGAAGACCCCGAAACGCTGCCCGGCCGGATGCGGATGCAGACCGAGGCGGCAATTGCCGGAGCGCAGGTGGCGTTGTTCCTGATCGATGGCCGGGTTGGTGTGACCCCGCTCGACGAGGAAATTGGCCGTTGGCTTCGCGGCAGCGCTACGCCAGTGGTGCTTGCGGTCAACAAGGCTGAGGGCAAGCAGGCCGATAATGGTATCCTCGAAAGCTACGCACTTGGCTTCGGCGAACCGATTGCGATTAGCGGCGAGCACGGCGAAGGCATGGCCGACCTATTCCAGGAGCTGCTTCCTCATATCGACGGCGGCGCGTTCGAAGTCGAAGACCACGAAGCGCACGACGCGATATTGAAGCTCGCGATTGTCGGGCGACCCAATGCGGGTCAGTCGACACTCATCAATAAGTTGCTTGGCGAGCAACGCCTGATTACCGGGCCCGAGGCTGGCATTACACGCGACAGCATCGCGGTTGAATGGGTCTGGCACGACCCGAACCCGAAACAGCGCGAAGCTGACGAAGAGGGCAATATCCCGCCGCTTCAGACCGAACGCCGCGTCCGTCTGATCGACACCGCCGGTATGCGCAAACGCGCCAAGGTTCAGGACAAGCTCGAAAAGCTGTCGGTTGCTGACGCACGCCACGCCATTGATTTCGCCGAGGTCGTTGTGTTGTTGCTTGATGCGACCAAAGGCCTTGAAGTCCAGGACCTGAAAATCGCCGACCACGTCATTCAGGAAGGCCGCGCTCTCGTAATCGCGATCAACAAATGGGACATCGCGGAGAATGGCAGCAGATTGTTCAATGGCATCAGAGCTGCGTTGGAAGACGGCCTCTCGCAGCTAAAGGGCGTGCCGATGATCGCAGTCTCGGCAGCAACCGGTAAAGGCCTCGACCAATTGCTGACCGCCACCTTCGAGGCGCGCGAAGCATGGAATAAGCGCGTGCCAACAGGCATTCTCAACCGCTGGTTCGAAGCCGCGATCTCAGCCAACCCGCCGCCTGCTCCCGGTGGCAAGCGAATCAAGCTTCGCTATATGACTCAGGCGCGCAACCGGCCACCGACTTTTGTTATCTTCGGCAATCGCACCGATGAGATACCGGCAAGCTATTCGCGGTATCTGCTCAACGGCATCCGCCGCGATCTCGATTTCGGAGCAGTGCCTGTTCGGATTAACTTCAGGTCTTCCAAAAATCCGTTCGCCGACAAGGATTAGTCGGTTCGGCCGAGCGTAATGTCAACGCTCTGTTTACTTCTCATGGTGTAAAACTTCCCGACAGGACCAGAATTTCTCGCACCTGGAGTAAACCGAGTTGAACCAAATGCCGGACGACCTGATCGACTGGAAGGTCTTTACCGAAACTCGCAACTTGCTGGGTGTCGGATTTGTAAGGATTCTAGGCTATTTCCGTGAAGACGGAACCAAATCGGTGGCTGCCATCGAAGACGCGATGCGCATGCGCGATTCGGCAAAACTGGTGATGCCTGCTCACACATTGAAGGGTGAGTCGTGGCAGTTCGGGGCGGACAAGCTCGCGATATTATCGGAAGAAATAGAAGTTGCAGCGCGGCATTATGTCGAAATCCATCAGGATCCGTC
>JANPAM010000215.1:0-2274 GCA_031429915.1 Sphingomonadales bacterium
CCGCAGCGCTGACTTCCACCAACCTGTCGACAGGATTTGAGCGGGAATTGCGTTAACGCAGCAAGCTTCGGAAATAACATGATTTTACATGGGGCACACGCTTCGTTAACCAAGTATCTTCAACTGCTCTTCATGTGAAGCGGGCTATCTGCAAAGCATGGATGCGACCTCAAATTCAAGTGCATTAGCAAACGACACCGCTACCCGGCCAATGATCGTGTCGCGGGCCATTGAAGGCGTGAAAGAGCCGCTAAGCAACCGTCATTGGGTTCGCGGCGACCCTTATGCGACCGCATTTTTTAACGCGCTTTCGGCGGTTTTCCCGCACGGCGAAACCTTCATGGTCCGGTGCATGATGCCTTGGGCAGAACGAGTGCCGCCATTGCTCGGCGATCAGGTCAGGGCATTTATCGAACAAGAGGCAGGTCACGCGCGTGAGCATGTTGGAATGAACCGCGCGCTGATCGAAGCTGGCTACGACGTTGCCCCGCTCGACAAAAAAATCCGGGGGTTTGTGCTTCGTTTTGAAAATTCCAGTGACACCGTCAAGCTGACTGCGACGATGTGCATCGAACATTTCACCGCAATTGTCGCTGCCGAGATACTTCGTGACAAGCAGCATCTCGACGGCGCTGACGGCGAGTTGCGCGAATTATGGTTGTGGCACGCGGTTGAAGAGGTCGAGCATAAGGGCGTGGCGTTCGACGTCTGGCAATTTGCGAGCAAGGACTGGCACCCGGGGCGCGCATGGGCCTGGCGGAGCAGCTTCATGCTGCTGATCACTTTGAGCTTTTTCATCAACCGGACGCTGGGTCAAATCGAGCTTTTGCGTCAGGACGGGATCGGCTTTTCCAAGGCGCTGCGCAGCATCATACGTACCGGCTTTGCCAAAGGCGGAATCGGGCGCAACGTGTTAAAGCCGTGGGCTGCGTTTTTCCGGCCGGGATTTCATCCGTGGGATAAGAATGACCGTCTGCTACTCGCCGAAGGTGAGGCCATGCTGGCGACAATGGCTGCAGAACGGGCCGGGTATAACAGACGGGTCACCGCCCCCGCTGACCTGCCGCTCGTGCGGGCAGCCTAAGCCGCAAGCACCGCAGGACTATATTGTTTTAACATGAAGGCCATGGCGTCGCTGACGGGCTCACGATCTTCATCGCCGGACAAATCCTTTTCGTAAAGCGCACACGGCACTTGCTGCCCACGGCCAAGGCTGTTGCGGAGTTCGGTTTTGCCTGTTGCACTAAAGCCAAGCTTGCGGAGAACACGGCCAGAGGCCGGATTGTCAGTGAAGTGGCCGGCTACCAAGCGCTCATGACCAATTGCTTTTGCAACGGCGATAACCGCTTTTGCCGCCTCACTGGCATAGCCCAGCCCCCAATAGGGCCGGGCAATCCAATAGCCCAGTTCGGCTTCGCCGTCACATTCGCCAAGGCCACATGCACCAACCAGACGCGGTGCGCCATCGGTCCGCTGCAACAGCAGGAATGTAGGGTAAGAGGCACGATGTTCGAGCGCCGCGAATTGCACGGCATCCTGTTCGGAATACGGCCACGGCGCTCGCGCCAGATTGCGGACGATGCCTTCATCGGCGATCGCATCATACAGTCCACGGGCATCTTCGGGCCAACAGGGCCGCAACAATAATCTCTCTGTTCTTGCAAACATTGTCGTCTCTCCGGTTCGCTGGCTGCCCCTTGCACGGCTAAGCGACAGCGTTGTTACAATCACCCGGATCGGGCGCTGGAACAGGGAGCAATGAGGCAAAAAGAAAGGGAGGCGGGTTGACCCGTCTCCCCGTTCAAAGGTGGAAACCACCTGTCGCGATTTCCGGGTCATCCATCTGGACAACCCGTCATCGGCTGTCCGTAATTATTCGGCGGCCATCGCTGGCATATCGACCGACACATATTTGCGGCCGAGTTTACCAGCATGAAATCGCACGCGGCCTTCAATAAGCGCAAACAAGGTGTGATCCTTGCCCAGACCAACGCCAGCACCCGGATAAACCTTGGTGCCGCGCTGACGGATGATGATGTTGCCACCGATGACGCTTTCGCCACCGAATTTCTTTACGCCAAGACGACGGCCCGCTGAATCGCGACCGTTGCGTGACGAACCACCTGCTTTTTTATGTGCCATGGTCTAAACTCCTGTCAATTCTGAGCCGCGGCTCAGGCTTCTTTCGGGGCTGCTGGCTTCTTTGGCGCAGCGGCTTTCTTTGGTGCGGCTTCCTTGGCGGGAGCAGCTTCGGTTGCCGGAGCAGCTTCCACA
>JANPAM010000216.1:0-5755 GCA_031429915.1 Sphingomonadales bacterium
TGATGCACGAAGCCAGCGGCTGGCGGCTTGAAATTCTCGAAGGCGATGACAAGCGGGTTACCAAACTCCGCCTTTACGCGCCGGTCGCGATAGATGATGAGGGCGAATAGGTCGTGCTAACCCTACGCTAACTTGGCCGCGCGCAATCGCCATGTTTCAGCGAGCGTTTCCAACTTCGACAACCCGATCAAGTCTTCCTTCGCACCAACCGCTTTGTGCCCGCCGCCAATAAGCAGTTTGAAGGTGCGTTCTACTGTCCAATCGTGCTTCGCTTCCTCGACCTGTTCGATCAAGTCCATTGGCGCGACTTCGCCCTCTTCGATAACTCGAAAATACAGCCCGCATCGCCCGGATGTGATGACCGCGCCCGACATTCCGTGCACCCCGAAATGATGATCGATTTTCCAGCATGGCTGGCGCCCCTGCGCGACTTCGACCAGCGCTTTGCCCATACGAAAGCGGTCGCCGATCTTTACCTTCTCTTCGGTCAGCCCCGACGCGCTGATATTCTCGCCGAATGCGCCTGACGCTTCGAGCAACGGATGCGGCCCTATCCCGGCCTGCACAAAATACGCAATCCACCTCGGATAATGCTCGGCGGGATAGAAATGCACCGCTTTATCGACTCCGCCGTGTACAGTCGGGTCTGCAACCTGATCGCCTTCAAACCCCAGCTTCCGCAGCATCACGTGTGCTCCAATCGAATCGCGCGCCATTGCGCTTTTCGTGCCGTCTGCGCGAAATGGCTTAGGTCCGCCGATGAACAGGTCGTCAATCTGGGAAGTAATCATTTCTGCACACTAGTGGCATCGCCTTTCCATTCCCATTGGCTTTTGCCCACCCACTGACTAAAAGCGGCGGCAATGCAAACCAGTGACCTCCGCATTGCGCTATTCAGCGGCAATTACAATTATGTCCGCGACGGCGCGAACCAGGCTCTCAACCGGCTCGTCGGCTATTTGCTGAAGCAAGGCGCATCGGTGCGCGTTTATTCTCCGGTGGTGGACGAGCCAGCCTTTCCTGCAACGGGTGATCTGGTCAATGTGCCGTCTTTTGCGATTCCGAACCGGCCCGAGTACCGGATTCCGTTCTCACTATCGGGGCGGGTTAAACGGGATTTGGATACTTTCAGCCCGAACGTCGTCCATATCTCAAGCCCGGACCGCGTTGCACGCCAAGCGGTAAAATGGGCACAGCGCCGCAATCTGCCGGTGCTATGTTCGGTCCACACCCGCTTCGAAACCTATTTGCGCTATTACAATATGTCCTTCGCCGAGCCGCTAGTCGAAGCATGGCTGCGTAAATTATATCGCAAATGCGACGCATTGGTCGCGCCATCGGAGAGCTTTGCACAGGTATTACGCGAACAGCGGATGAACTATGACATCGACATCTGGTCTCGCGGAGTCGACCGCGACATTTTTAATCCCGGCAGGCGCGACATCGAATGGCGGCGAGCGCAGGGGTTGACCGATGAGCCGATGGTCATTGGGTTTCTCGGACGGCTTGTCATGGAAAAAGGTCTGGACGTTTTTTCGGACACAATCGACCAGCTGTGTCGACGCGAAATTCCGCATCAGGTTATGGTGATCGGCGAAGGCCCCGCACGCGGCTGGTTCGAAAGCCGGTTGCCTCATGCAAAGTTTGTAGGATTTCAAGGCGGAGCCGATCTGGGCCGTGCGGTTGCGGCAATGGACCTCTTGTTCAACCCAAGCGTCACCGAAACATTTGGCAATGTGACTTTGGAGGCAATGGCATGCGGCTTGCCCGTGGTGGCATCCAAAGCAACCGGCAGTCAAAGCCTTGTCGTTGATAAATTATCGGGCCGGTTAATAACTCCAGGAGCGATCAACCAGTTCGCCGACGTACTTCAAAGCTATAGCACCGACGAAACACTGCGCGCGGCCCACGGCGCTGCAGGCGAGCAGCGCTCGCTGAACTATAGCTGGGACGCCATCAACCAGACCGTCGCCGATACCTATATTCGCCTGATCCGACAACGCGCGGCGCGGTCGATGATCGAGCGATGACCGATCTGTTCGAAGACGGACTGCCGACCCCTGCACGAATTCGCGCTAACGCGCCGCTCGCCGACAAGCTGCGCCCACTTGAGCTGGCGGACATCATCGGGCAGGAACATCTGACTGGTCCCGAGGGCGCGATTGGCAGGATGGTGGCGGCGGGAAAGCTGTCTTCGATGATATTGTGGGGGCCGCCCGGCACTGGCAAAACGAGTATTGCACGGCTGCTCGCCGACGCGGTTGGAATGCACTATAAAGCAATTTCGGCGGTGTTTTCGGGGGTGGCTGATCTGAAGAAGGCGTTTGCCGAGGCCGAAGTGATGGCTCGAACGGGCAAACAAACCTTGCTGTTCGTTGATGAAATCCACCGCTTCAACCGCGCTCAGCAGGACGGGTTCTTGCCGTTCGTGGAAAGCGGTGTGGTGACTTTGGTTGGTGCAACTACGGAAAACCCTTCGTTTGAACTCAATGCCGCATTGCTGTCGAGAACGCAGGTGATGGTACTGAATCGGCTCGGCGAAAGCGCGCTCGGAACGTTGCTAGACCGCGCCGAAGCAGTCGAGGGTCGCGCCCTACCGGTCACCGCCGAAGCGCGCACCGCGCTCGTCCACAGCGCCGATGGTGACGGTCGGTTCCTGCTTAACCAAGCCGAAACGTTGTTCTCGATCACGCTCGAAAATCCGCTCGACCCGCAAGCTATGGCGGCACTGCTCCAGCGCCGGATGCCCGTTTACGACAAGGACCGCGAGGGGCATTACAACCTCATCTCTGCGCTTCACAAAAGCCTGCGTGGCTCCGACCCGCAGGCGGCGTTATACTGGATGGCGCGGATGCTGGTGGCCGGCGAAGAACCGCTCTATGTACTTCGGCGGCTGGTGCGTTTTGCCAGCGAGGACATTGGCCTTGCTGACCCACAAGCGCTCATCCAATGCCTCGCCGCCAAGGACGCATATGATTTTCTCGGGAACCCCGAGGGCGAACTCGCGATTGTCCAAGCCTGCCTGTATTGCGCAACCGCACCGAAATCGAATGCAGCATATAAAGCGCAAAAGACGGCATGGAGGTCGGCCAAGGAAACCGGCTCGCTCATGCCACCCGCTCACATTCTAAACGCTCCGACCAAGCTGATGAAAGATATCGGCTACGGAAAGGGATACGCTTATGATCATGACAGCGACCAAGGCTTTTCCGGCGCAAACTACTGGCCTGACGAAATGACCCCAACCGAGTATTACCAGCCAGTCGAGCGCGGGTTCGAAGCGAAGATAAAAGACCGCCTCGCGCATTGGAACCGGCTGCGAAACGAAACCGACGGCTAAAAACTTAAGGTCAGGACCCATGTAAAAAGATGTTGGGCAGGTTGTAAAATATCGGCTGCTCTGTTAACCATTTCCTCGAGGTATTTGCGGCGCTTCTGCCGCATTAAAGGGGACATTCACATGACAAATATGACGATTGCGGGATATCAGTTCGATCCCGACTTGGCGATGATGCTCGCCGAAAAGGCAGCAATGGTGCTCGGCATATTGCTGGTCACCTGGGTACTTGCAAAAGCCGCAAAATGGGCATTCGCCAAGCTTGTTGACCAGATCGACTTTTTCCGGCGCGGCACCAGCTCGGGGGAAAGCGTCGGCATGATGCTTGGTCGCGTAGTTTCATTACTGGTGTGGTTATTCGGTCTTGTCGCCATATTGAATGTCCTCAACTTGGGGAGCGTAACCGGACCAGTTGAGGCATTGCTCACCAGCGTACTCGATTTTGTCCCTAACCTCATTGGTGCGGGTATCATCTTTTTCGTCGGTTCGATGATCGCAAAGATCGTTCGCGAACTCGTCGAAACCGCGATGATGACAGTCGATCTCGACAAATGGGCGAACAAGGGCGGCGTTGAAACCGTCACAGGCAATGCTACGATCAGCAAAACTATCGGAACAATTGTTTACGTCCTTATCATTATTCCCGTTGCTGTCGCTGCGTTGCAGGCACTGCAAATTGAATCGATTAGCGCGCCTTTAGTCAACATGCTGACCGTTATTCTCAATTCTATCCCTAATATCATCGGCGCGGCGATTATCCTTGGCCTCGGCTATGTGCTTGCAAAATGGGTGGCAAATCTTGTGCAGGATATTTTGCCCGGCCTCGGCGTCGATCGTTCGGTTGCAGCACTTGGTGTGTTACCCGACGGCACTTCCATTTCGTCCATCACCGCAAAAGTCGCGATGATTGCAATCATGCTGATATCGGCGATTGCAGCAACGCGTTTGCTGCAATTCCCGGAGCTTACCAACCTGGTAAACGAAGTTCTCGAATTGGGTAGCAAGGTCATCTTCGGCGGCGTCATTATCGCTATCGGTCTCCTGGTCGCCAATATGCTGAGCGCGCTGGTTTCGGGTGCATCGGGCGGTGGCATGGGTGCCAATATCGTTCGCTATGCAACAATCGTTCTGTTTGCAGCGATGGGCCTTAAATATATGGGCATTGCTGACTCGATCATCGAAATGTCGTTTGGTGCATTGGTTGTGGGTGGTGCAGCAGCATTTGCTCTGGCCTTCGGACTTGGCGGCAAAGATCAAGCTGCCAAAGTGCTCGCAGATATCCGCAACAATCCGCCGACACCAGCCAAGCCAGCTGTTGTGAAGCCCACTGCTGCGGTAACGGTTGCCGTGAAGAGGCCGGTTGCCAAGAAGGCACCGTCGCCGAAATAATTTTTAACATACTGAATAACGGGGCGGGGTCGCGTGACCCTGCCCTTTTCTTTTGTGCGCCGCGCTGGCAGTGCAGCCCGATGCCGCGTTTCACATCATTTGCCTGTGTCGACTGGTCTGGGGCTAAGGGCAGTCGACATCCGGGCATTGCGCTTGCTGTTTGCGAAGCTGGCGACGCCGCACCTGAGCTAATTGCGCCTCCGGGCAAGGCCTGGTCTCGCGAAGAAATTGCCGACTGGTTACTTGCTCAGGACGGCAACTTGCTAATCGGGTTCGACTTCAGCTTCGCCCCGCCAAAAGTAACTCGGGGAGAATATCTTCCTGGTGACACCACTGCCAACAACGCTCGCGACTTCTGGGCCTATGTAGAGGCGACATGCGACGACGAAGACCTTGGCGCTGCGTCCTTTCTTGAACAGCATCACCGCCGCCATTTCTACCTCGGTGGAGCCGACGGTCGGAAAGCCGATTTCATGCACTGGCGTCGTTGCGACGCGCTGTCGATACTGGGCGACAGCGGCAAGACATCGTGCGTGTTCGATGCCATCGGCGCATCACAGGTGGCGAAGGCCAGCTTTGCCGGGATGCGGATGCTCAACCGAATCGGCGAACGCATCCCGATTTGGCCGTTCGATACGGTGCCAACCCAAGGGCCGCTTGTAGTCGAAATCTACACCAGCATCGCGGCGCGCGAATCCGGAGTGAGAAAAGGTCGAAGCAAATTACGCGATGGCGAGGCTCTCGACAATGCGCTCGCCGCCTTTAACTCCAAGCCCCATACGCCGCTGGACCGGTACACGGACCACGCAACCGATGCGATTATTACTTCGGCGTGGCTTCGTCATGTCGCGGAACGGCAGGAGCTTTGGTCACCCGATACGCTTACCTCCGAAATAGCTGAAACAGAGGGCTGGACCTTTGGCGTGGTTTAACGCTATGGGCGCATTTCGGTGCCGGCTTAGCTCAGTTGGTAGAGCACCTGATTTGTAATCAGGGGGTCACGAGTTCGAACCTTGTAGCCGGCACCAT
>JANPAM010000217.1:0-5902 GCA_031429915.1 Sphingomonadales bacterium
GCAAAGCCCCTATTGGCTGATCAATGGCCGGATTTCTTACAGTACCGACAGTTTTAGCATTGCCGGTTTCGTCAAGAACCTGACCGACAAGCTATACTATCCCAACGCCATCAACGTCGAGGGCAGCTATGGTAGCGACTACCGTATCCGTGCGGCACCGCGTACTTTCGGGGTCGAACTCTCGGCGAAATTCTAGGATTGAATTCATCGGGCGTTCGTGCTGCCATCAAACGAACGCCTGATATTATATGACACGAAATTCAGACAGGACGAAAATTATGCGTAAGCTTTGTATGGTCGCAGCACTGGCGCTTTTGGCATCGTGCGGTTCGGATCAACAAGGCGGCGCGGTAGATACTGCAAGACTCGATGGTGCATCGTCCGAGACCCAAAATTGGCTGACCTATGGCGGCACTTATGAAGAACAGCGTTATAGCGGACTGACTGAGCTAACCTCCGATACCGTCAGCGACCTTGGCCTCGAATGGTCATATGAGTTTGACACTGCGCGCGGACTGGAAGCCACACCGCTCGTTGCAGATGGCGTGATCTACACTACAACAGCATGGTCAAAGGTTCATGCGCTTGACGCCACCACCGGAAAACTTTTGTGGAGCTATGATCCCGAAGTTCCCGGTGAAACCGGTTTCAAGGCGTGTTGCGACGTTGTCAATCGCGGGGCGGCGCTCTACGATGGCAAAATATATTCAGGAACGCTCGACGGGCGACTCATTGCACTCGATGCAAAGTCCGGCAAGCTCGTCTGGTCGGTTGTAACTGTTGACCAGAGTAAGCCTTACACGATCACCGGCGCACCTCGGATCGTCAAAGGCCGCGTGCTTATTGGCAATGGCGGCGGCGAATATGGGGTTCGTGGCTACGTAACTGCCTATGACGCGGAAACCGGCAAGCAAGCCTGGCGCTTCTACACTGTGCCCCCTGCGAAAGGTGCCAAGCCCGACGGCGCTGCGTCAGACGATATCATCGCCAAGATGCAAAATTCGTGGGATGGCGACTACACTAAGTTCGGCGGTGGCGGCACCGTTTGGGATGCGATTGTCTACGACAAGGACTTCAATCAAGTCCTAATTGGGGTTGGCAATGGATCTCCTTGGGACCACCGCATCCGGTCAAATGGCAAGGGTGACAATCTGTTCCTGTCGTCGGTGGTCGCGCTTGATGCCGATACCGGCAAATACAAATGGCATTATCAGGGAACGCCTGCAGAAACCTGGGATTTTACCCAAACCCAACCCATCATTCTCGCTTCGCTCAAGGTCGACGGGGCCGACCGAAAGGTTATGATGCAGGCTCCGAAAAACGGGTTTTTCTATGTCATTGACCGCAGCAACGGCAAACTTGTTTCAGCGAAGAATTTTGTCCCGCAAAACTGGACGTCGGGCGTGGACATGAAAACCGGAAGACCAGTGGAAATGCCGGGCGCCCGTTTTGAAAATGGGCCGTTTGTAGCAAATCCGTCGGGCCATGGTGCCCATAACTGGCAGCCGATGGCTTACAGCCCTAAAACCAAACTTGTGTACATCCCGGCCCAAGAAGTGCCGATGGCCTATCAATCCGATGCGCCATTTGTGGGTCGTGAAGGCGGCTGGAATCTAGGCGTGAATCTCGCGATCAACACCTTGCCGGATGACAAAGCCGGGCTCAAGGCGATCCGCGCGATACTAAAGGGCACGTTAATTGCCTGGGACCCCATACAGCAAAAGGAAATGTGGCGCGTCGATCATGGCGGTCCTTGGAACGGCGGCGTGCTGGCAACTGCGGGCGGCTTGGTTTTCCAGGGCAATGCCAAGGGCGCATTCAACGCCTTTGATGCAACCAGCGGCAAGAAACTTTGGTCATTTGACAGCAAGATCGGTATCGTAGCGCCGCCGGTGAGCTACTCGGTAGGCGGTAAGCAGTATGTCGCAGTGATGGTCGGCTATGGCGGAGGCTACGGCGTTGCCAGCCCCTTTACCGAGAATATGGGACCGCGTCCCAATGGCCGTTTGTTGGTCTTCGCACTGGGCGGCAAGGCCCCTTATACGGTTGAACGAACCGATCCGGGACCAGCGGTCGTCGTAAATACTGTGTGGCCTGCTGCGACCGTTGCCAAGGGCGCACAGATTTTCGAAACCACTTGCTCGGTCTGCCATGGCGGCACGGCGCGCTCCTCGGGCGTGTTGCCCGATCTGCGTCGCTCACCCGTATTGGCTGATCAGAAATTGTGGCAAGAAGTGGTCCATGATGGAATACTGAAGGACAATGGTATGGTCGGTTTCAGCAAATGGTTGTCGCGTGACGATGTCGAGGCAACCCGCGCTTATGTCGCAGGCCGCGCGAAAGTCCTCGCGGACAAAGGCATCTGATTGATCCCGGAATTAGGAGAACCCAATATGGAAGCGTGCTACGAAATGCTGGTGAACGGCAAGATGACAGGCGGCAGCCGCACGCTCGATGTCGTTGATCCAGCGACTGCAGAAGTTTTTGCGACCTGTGCCTGCGCTTCGCGTGAGGAAATTGAAGATGCTGTGACCGCGGCTGCTGCTGCCTTCCCCGCCTGGTCCGCCACCTCGCTCGACGAGCGCCGTGCGGTTCTTATAAAAATGGCCGAAGCAATTGAGGCGAACCTCGAATCCATCGCCCGCACATTGACAAGCGAACAGGGAAAACCGATCGGCGATGCGCAAGGCGAAGTTGGCGGCGCAGCTTATTTTCTGCGCTATTATGCAGGGCTGGAAATTCCGGTCGAGTTGATTGAAGACAGCGACGCCCGCCGCATCGAGTTGCACCGTCGGCCGCTTGGCGTAGTCGCTGCTATCGTGCCGTGGAATTTCCCGGTGCTCACCGCAGTCAACAAGGTCGGAGCAGCATTACTGACGGGCAACACCGTAGTGGTCAAGCCGGCGGCAACTACACCACTTGCGACACTGCAGATCGCGGCACTGTGGAGTGATATCATTCCGGCAGGCGCTGTAAACATTGTTACTGACAAGAATGATCTCGGCGACGTGCTCACCAGCCACCCCCTGGTTCGTAAAGTCAGCTTCACCGGATCGACCAGCACCGGCATGAAAGTGATGGCGTCAGGCTCGGACACACTCAAGCGGATGACGCTAGAACTCGGTGGCAATGATTCTGGCATCGTGCTTGATGACTGCGATCCTGATACTGTCTCGCAGAAGCTTTTCGATTCTGCCTTTATGAACAATGGTCAGGTCTGTATCGCGCTCAAGCGCCTCTACGTACATGACAGTCAGTATGATGCCATTTGTACGAAACTCGCCGAAATTGCGAAGGCAGCTATCGTCGGGCCAGGGTCGCAACAGGGGACGCAGTTTGGCCCCGTGCAAAACCGTGTCCAGTTCGACAAACTCAACGCGTGGATCGAAGAAACGCGCACTGAGGGGACAATTATTGCTGGGGGCGACAGCCCCACCGGCCCGGGCTATTTTATTAACCCGACGATCGTTCGTGATATTCCAGATAATGCGCGTCTGGTAACCGATGAACAATTTGGCCCGGTTCTGCCAGTCATGCGGTTTTCGGATGTCGATGACGTTGTCGCACGAGCGAACGATAGCAGCTTTGGCCTCGGCAATTCGGTCTGGTCGTCGGACAGCGAGAAAGCCGGCGCAGTTGCCGCGCGGCTTGATTCAGGCACCGTCTGGATCAACAAGCATGGCGACATCGGTCCTGATACCCCCTTTGCTGGTGCGAAAATGTCAGGTGTCGGTATCGAAATGGGCATGCACGGGTTGCTCGAATTCACGCAGGCCAAAGTTATGAACTTTGCAAAAGCGGCAAATGTTTAATGCGCTAAGGACCATAGGGACTCTCCAGCCCAGCCAGAAGCAGTTCGGCATAGGTCTTGCCGATTTCTTCTGCGCTTACGTCGCTTTGGTCGGGTCGGAACCAGCGATGGGTCCAACCAACAATACCGAGTATGCCATAGGCTACGACGCGTGACGATCCCACGTTTCGGAAACTCTTGTCGGCATAGCCTTTTTCAATGATCGAAATAACAAGGTCGACCGTTTCGGAATTGAGTTTTCGCATGTAGTTTGACCACTCGGTTCGCTTGTCACTGACATGGCTCAGATTTTCTCGGATATAGATATAGAACAGGGGATAATTATCCCCGTAAGATGTCATTAACGCTGTAATGAGGTTACGCAATTTGCGCCGAGGGCTAATGCCGGTTGCTTCGATCTGTTTGACGAGTTCTAGATTTCGCTCGACCACGGTCCGCACAAGATCATCGAACAACTCCTCCTTTGATGATATATAATAATAGAGAGAAGCTCGATCGATATTGAGTTCTGCTGCAACGGCGCTGATGCTAGCGCCCTTGAGCCCGTGTCGGTTGAAAACGCGAATTCAGGCATCAGCGATTTCGGCACGCCGTGCGTCATATGATGCGCTGGAATCGTTTTTCGCAAGTTTGCGACGCTTTTCGATATTGCTTACTGGTTTCATAAATCTACTCGAATTTCCATTCTAAGATTGTGCCTCTAAATTCATCTCTACCATGACGAGTTTGCAAGGAAGGTCGTTAGGTATTGGCAGCATTTTTGCCGTTTACGCATTCGGCCTTTCGGGCAGTCCGGTATCAGTCGATGTCGAATTTAGAGGGTTTGCACAAACATGAAAGCATTTTCAACAATACTGTTGACGAATATGATTGCTTGATACATCGTAATGCCTGAAACGAATCTAATTTTGCTGCAAATGGCAGTTAAGGGAGGCGATTGATGAGCCGTGCGGACGCACAAAGATCCTTTCGGGTTACACGGGATACTCCGGTCGGGTATCAGCTTCAGAGCATCAAGAAAAAGGCAGTAATACAGCTAATGGGTTCGCGGCTTTGGGGTAGGTTCAATCCCAATCACTGGGACCCGGTCTACGCCGCCGCAACCGGGCTTTCAGCACCCATCCAGACAGGCGAGATGTCCTCGGCGTATCTGGCCGAAATGTGTGTGAATCACTTTGGCGAACAGATGTTCAGGAATGCCCGGATGGTCTGCAAATATATTGCCTCGACTTTGGCCAACGAGGTAATCCTGACGCACGGCGTTGTAAGAGAAAAAACGCCCAAGGGCGAAGGCTTCCGGTTCACCGTCGATATTTGGAGCGAGAACGAGGCAGGCGACAAGAAAACGGTTGGCTGGGTCGAAGTCGATGTCGACGTTTGAATAAGCAAGGGAACGAAAGATGAGCACCGACACCCCCCGAACTGACGCGCTTCGTCCGCTGAGCGATATTCAGATAGAACAAACGCGCGAATTCATTGAAAGTCTGGAACAAGGGTCTCAAACCTATTGGAATATGGTCGAGGTCGGTGACGAACTATCCCGCGACCTGCACATCACCCCCGAGTTGGTAATCCTCTACGCCGATGCGGTGGAGGATTTCAATCCCTGGTACGAGGGCTGGAAAATGAATACATGGCAAATTGAGGGCGCATCACCCTTCGGCGGTGCTATAGTGCCGCCTGTCCTTGTGTCGCACTTTGTGCTGTCTGTCCAATTTGATCACACAAAACCTTTCGCGATAGGTTCGATCCACACCTTTCATGATTCAGAGATTATTGCGCCAATTCCAGTTGGCGCGACCGTGAGGATCGCGACCCGAGCAATCGATAAATATGAAAAGCGTGGCAGGCGGTATGTACGACACGAGGTTAACGTTACAGACGTTACAAGCGGAACGCATTATTTTCGCGAAACTCGGGATATTCTCTCTCTATGACGGCGCAACAACAAGTGAGCACGCCAATCGCTGAAGGTTTGTTCGAAATTGTCGCGGGAAATCCAAAACTGATCGGTTCGCAGTGCCAAACTTGCAACACGGTTTATTTCCCGCAAGCACTCAGTTGCCGAAACCCCAACTGCCGAGACAAATC
>JANPAM010000218.1:0-4095 GCA_031429915.1 Sphingomonadales bacterium
CTCATCATCTTATATGCCGCACGGTTGACAATCAGTCGCGCTGATACCTGCGAAATAATGTCTGTTTCGACCAAACCGTTTTCGGCAAGCGTCTTGCCTGACGACACGAGATCGACAATCCGCCCAGCCAACCCTAGCGAAGGGGCCAGTTCCATTGCACCATACAGTTTCACACATTCCGCCTGAATACCCTTATTTTGATAATAACGGCTGGTAGTCGTCGGATATTTGGTCGCGACGCGGATATGGCCGCCGTTGGTTGGGTCAGCCGCACCAGCTGGCATCGCCACCGAAATCCGGCATTTGCCGATGCCCAGATCAACTGGCGCATACAATTCCGAATAATCGAACTCGTCGATCACGTCGGAACCAACGATGCCGATTTGCGCGGCACCGTGCGCGACGAAGGTCGCGACATCGAATGCACGCACTCGAATGATGCTCACCGCTGGATCGTTGGTCGCGAACAGCAACGCACGGTTCGCCTCGTCAAAAAACCCAGCCTCGGGTTCGATCCCCGCCGATTGCATCAACGGCAATGCCTCGTCGAGAATCCGGCCCTTAGGGATTGCAAAGATGATGCGGTCGGTCATTATGGCGCGGCTTTAGGGGTCAGCGGAGTAAAGGGCAATATGGCGCTGCACACAGAAATATTGTCTGGGCTGAATGACCAGGCCGATCATGTAATGAATAACGGCGCTCCGGGCACCGCTGCAATTTGCCGGGCGTTGACCGTCTTGGCGGAGGGTGACAGCCTGTGCGGCCAGAAAATTGCGGCTTGGAACCCGCAAGCGGTACTTCGCGAAGCCCTGCCACTGCGTATTGCTGGCGGATTCCATGATCTGTTCCGGCGCGGGGTAGAACCCGACCTCGGCAAAATATATCGCGGCGAGATTATTGACCCCGCTGCGGTTCAGGCACTAATTGCAGAAGTCGTTGCCCGCCACGATGAAGCCTTGCTGCCGTGGTTCGACAGCCCGCCGCAGACCAACGAAGCAGGCCGTTCGTCCAACTTTGTCGCTGCGCTACACTGGCTAGCAAGCAGGGTGACCCCGAATTTCGAACTGAACGAAATCGGTTCAAGCGCTGGCATGAACCTGCTCATTGACCGATACCGCTACGATCTCGGCGGCGTTGTCAGCGGCCCCGACGACTCGCCGGTGACCATAAAGCCGGAATGGAACGGTCCTCCCCCGCCAGCCAACCCGTTCAATATTCATTCGGTGCAAGGTTGCGATATCCAGCCAATCGACGTCCGCGACGACGCTGCCGCCAACCGGTTGATGGCCTATATCTGGCCCGAAATGCCCGAACGCTTCGAACGGATGGAGGCCGGCATCGCAATGATCCCCCAAATTCCGGTTGATCTTGTGCAAGCCGATGCAGCCGATTTCGTCGAGGCACAGCTCGCCAAGCCCCAAGCCGCTGGCACCACCCGCGTTTTGATGCATAGCATCGTCTGGCAATATCTACCCGACACGGTGCAGCGCCGAATTCAGACCGCGATGGCCGCAGCAGGCGAAGCAGCCACAGCCGAAAAACCACTCGCGTGGATTTCGCTCGAAACCAACCGCGCGACATTCCGGCACGAGCTCAAGGTAAGCTATTGGCCAGGCTGCAGCGAACCGGCGCACCTTGGCGAAGCCCATGCGCACGGGATATGGGTCAACTGGCTTACCCCGACTGACGCCTGAAAAGCCGTCCGAGCCGGGGCCCCATCCACGGAGCCCAGCGTTGCCAGCCACCATGCAGCGCGAGCCATTCCCACGACGCGGTTACCAGCAGCGCGGCGGTTACGCCGATACCGATATTGACCGGCTGCCAATGCTGAAGCCAGCCGGTTATACCGACGACCCCGAGCAAGATCAAACCGACCGAATGCGACAAAGGCGGGATATTACTATCGGTCGTCTGCCATTTGAACATCTGGTTGCCCAGCAGAAACAGCGCCGGACCGCCCACCGCAGCCAACACAAACGCCGCTTCACTATGCCCTAATGGATGCGTCATCATCATTTCGTCGGCTACTGCAGTAACCACGATGCCCGCGACAATTGGCATGTGCATATAGGTGTAAGCACTTCTAGCGACTTCACCGGTGTTTTCGGCGGCTTCGATCATTTCCGAGCCTCGCTTTGCGCCGATGTCGAAATATATCCACCACATCGCACCGCTTGCAACGAAACTGAGCAGAAACGCGCCCCAGGCTTGGTTGGTCTGCTCAAGCTGCGCAAATGTCGCGCCCGTTACCAATATGGCTTCTCCAAGCGCGATGATGATGAAAAGAGCGCAGCGATCAGCCATATGCGCGCCCGAGATATCCCAATCCTTCGCCGTGGATGCTCCCAAAACGGGCATGCGATAGCGCAATATGGGACCGGCATATTCGATGACGACTGCCGCGCTCCACGCGACCAACCGCCACTCTCCGCCGACATAGGCGCCCCAAATCCACAGAGGTGCGGAAGCCAAAAAATAGACGGTAATGCGCAGGAAATTGCGCTGCCCTTCCGGGCCGTGACCGTGGTACGCCCAGACCATGAACAACGTCCGTCCCAATTGCATCGCGACATAGGCAAGCGCGAAGATGACGGTGCTATTTTCAAAAGCCTTCCCAACCGAACTCGACAGTATCAACCCAGCGCACATCAAAGCGATGAGCATCAGCCTGACCACCGCCCGGTCGGGATCGAGCCAGTTGGTGGCCCAGCTTGTGTAAACCCACACCCACCAGACCGCGAGCAACAGGATAAGCGTTTCGAACGCGCCGATCGGCGTCAGATGTTCGAGCAACCGATGCGAAAGTTGAGTGACGGCAAAGACGAAAACCAGATCGAAAAACAGCTCGATATGGGTGACTCGGGTTTCCTGTTCTTCGTTAGCTGCCCGGAACAGTTGCTCGCGTGTCGTCACTTAAAAACGTCTCCATAGCTTCGTTTACTGCGTCAGGAGCTTCCCAGATGACGAAATGCCCGCAACCGTCCACCGGTACAACGCGCACATCGGGCACAAAGTTCTCGATACCCGAAATATTGCTGGCGGGAAGGGCAAGGTCGTCCATCGCCCAAACCACCAGCGTTGGAATGTTTAGCTTGGGAAAGTCGCCCGCAGCAAATGCAGGAATTTCAGCGTCCTCGTCCATTGCAGGCACCACCAGCGCCGATGCACGGTACCAGTTGAGCATCCCGAAACAGGCATCGCGGTCCTGCCAGTCTTTAAGCAGGGCCAGCCGCTCTTCGGGCTCCATATTGCTCGGCTTGTCCCATTTGACGACTTGCATCAGCAATCCCGTCAGTCCTTGATCGCGGATTAGCTCGTCATTCGCTGGATCGCGGAATGCCCGAATATACTGGCTAGACGCGCGCTGGTGCATGTCGGTAATGAGCAGTCGCTGGAAAAGATATGGATGCGGTGCATTGGCAATAATCGCGCGCGGCACTCGACCAGCCCATGCCGGGTTGAACCCACCGGGCTGGCCATTCAGCGCCACGCTCCACGCAATCGCGCCGCCCCAATCATGCCCAGCGATGGTGAAATTTTGCACTTCGAGGGCGTCGGCTAGAGCAAAGATATCTGCGGTCAGTTTATCAGCCGTGTACGCCTCAACCTCCTGCGGCTTCGACGTCCCGCGATACCCGCGCTGATCGGGCGCTATGCAGTAAAACCGGTCGGAAAAATGCGCCATCTGGTGCCGCCACGTCCGGTGCGATTCGGGAAAACCATGAAGAAAAATGATCGCCGGGTTTGCCGGGTCACCTGCCGTGTACGCATCCATCTCGATACCGGTGGACAGAGAAACGCGGCGATGGGTTAATTCTGTCACATATCACTCCGGGTCAAAGGTATTTCCGGGATAGGTATATACTCTTCACTATCGCTTTGTATTGTATCGAATAATCTATTTTCCCAGTCGAACTTTGCCTGGTTGATCCGGTCGCGTGACGATGACACGAAGTTCCACCACACATGACGCGGTGTGGTAAACGCCTCACCGCCGAGCAACATTACGCGGGCATCGCTTTCCGCCCGCAAGGTCATCGCCTGCCCCGGTTTCAGGACATAGAGGCTGTGAGTCACAAGTCGCTCGCCGTCCAG
>JANPAM010000219.1:0-4796 GCA_031429915.1 Sphingomonadales bacterium
CGGGGCGTGGCCGGTGAACGTATTCAGATATCGGGCGAAGATATTCCGATTGATGAACGAAGCGCTACGCCCATCGCTCTGGTTATCCACGAGTTGGCGACCAATGCGGTAAAATATGGGGCCCTGTCTGACTATGAAGGGTCAGTGGAAATCACCATTTCGCAGGATCAAAACAATGTCATTATCGGCTGGAAAGAAACAGGCGGTCCCCCGGTCACCGAAGCGCCATCGCGTGAAGGCTTTGGCACTCAATTGTCCGATATCAGTATTCGCGACCAATTGGGTGGTAACATCGAACGACAATGGTTGCCCAAGGGACTGGAAGTAACGTTGACGATTGCCGCGTCACGCCTGCGCGCCGAGCCTGCGACTAATTAAACACCCTGACATTTCGTGGCGGTGAAGCCATATTACCTTGCCGGTGGCTCATCAAAAAATCCAGCACCGGTGCGATTTCGTTGTCATTCACTGGTTTGGACAAAACCCCGATTGGGCCAGCTTCTGTGTCGATTACTCGCTTCGGATTAGCGGTTACAAAAAGAACCGACGTGCCGTATTTTTGCGCCAATGTTACCCCGATTGCGGGTCCGGTCTCTCCATCGCGCAGGTTCACATCGACCAACGCGATGTCGGGTTTGCATTCGGCATACTGCAACGCCGATTGCATATCGGGAGCAATGCCGACGGTTTCGAAGCCTAAATCGGACAAAATCCGCTTTAGATTAAGTGCGACGAGAAATTCATCTTCGACGATAAGGACTTTGGGTTTCATTTCACTGACTATGTGTTGAGCAGGTTTATGGGGAAAACAGCCTTACCAGTGGGAGGTTCCCGAAAAAAATTGTAACAATTTCTCCCAGTGACAGTTTTGCCACAGCGATTACGTCGTTTCAGCTCTTTTGCTCCGCCCTTCGATAGCCTAGTGACCCCCGATGCAAACCGAAGTCGCTATCCTGATCTCCGCCATAGTGATGACTGTGATTGTGGGGGGCCGCTATCTGCTCACCAGCGGGATATTCGCTTGGGCCACTGCGATCCGCCACCCGGGGCTTTATGCAGGCCTCGACACCCAGATGCGCCGCGAAATCAAATGGAGCCTCGCCAGCGCTGCAATTTACGGAGCACCTGCGGGTATAGTCGCATGGGGCTGGGATAATCTCGGCTGGACTCTGATTTACCGCAATGTCGGCGATTATCCGCTATGGTATTTGCCAATTTCCGTGTTCCTGTACCTGTTCGCTCATGACACCTGGTTCTACTGGACTCACCGGCTGATGCACCGGCCCTTCTGGTTTAAGACGGCGCACGCCGTGCATCACGAAAGCCGCCCGCCGACCGCATGGGCAGCGATGTCGTTCCACCCGTGGGAAGCCTTGACCGGCGCGGTGGTTATCCCTGCTCTGGTATTCATCATCCCCGTTCATGTCGGGGCTCTGGGGGTTGTGTTAGCAATCATGACAATTATGGGCATCACCAATCATATGGGATGGGAGATGTTTCCGAGGGTAGTGGTTAACGGCAAATTAGGGAATTGGCTGATAACTGCATCGCATCACCAGAAACATCACGACGCGTATCGGGGGAATTATGGGTTATATTTCAGGTTTTGGGACAAAATGTGTGGCACCGATCTTGGGCTTGGCAGCTTTGTCCGGGATCGCGGCCAACGCCAGCGCACCAGCGGCGTCACTTGATGTGAATGTCACTGGACTGCGCAGCATGAAGGGCAACGTGCTTGTTTGCATAACCGCAAATCCAAAGTTCTTCCCCGATTGTAGCAAAGACCCCAAAAGCCATAGAGCCCGGGTGGCGGCACGCGATGCAGGGTTTGTTGAATTCGGCAATCTGGCGGAGGGCACATACGCAATCGCGTTGTTGCATGATGAAAATGCCAACGACAAAATGGACATGGCCGTATTTTTGCCCAAGGAAGGTTTCGGGTTTTCGCGCAATCCGATGGTGGTCACTGGCCCGCCCAAATTCAGAAATGCTGCATTTCACATGGGTGACGCCGATAGCAAACAAATGGTACGGATGAAATACATGCTCTGAAGCGGGCAAGCGGAACGTTACTGGCGGTGCCTCGTTTACGCTTATGTAGAAATCGGGGAATTTTTAATGACATTTGTACGCTCGCTTGCCGCTGTTTTCGGCTTGTCACTTGGTTTGGTCGCAGCGCCAGTCCTCGCGCAGACCCAAAACGAAACCGCGAAGGCCGATGCGCCTGATCGGGGCGTGTTTGCGGGCGACTGGCTGACGCTTGGCATTGGTGCCGGTTACGGCCCAAGCTACGAAGGTTCCGACGATTATACACTCTTTCCAGCACCACTTGCGCAAGGTTCAATCGGCGGATTTGAATTCGGTGCGCGTGGCCCAGGACTGTATGTCGATCTAATTGCAGACGGTAACAGCGATAGCAGCGTCAAATTTCTTGCCGGACCGTTGGTCCGTGTCCGTCTTGACCGCAACAGCAATGTCAAAGATCCGGTAGTCCGGTTGCTGGGTAAAGAAGATGTCGCGATTGAAGTGGGTGCTACCGCTGGCGTATCATTTGGCGGTGTTCTCAATCCTTATGACACATTGACAATATCAAGCGATATCCAGTGGGATGTCGCAAAGGCGCACCGGGGACGACTTATAACACCCACGATCAGCTACTCGACGCCGTTGTCGACTGCGATTTTCGCCAACCTTAGTGTTTCAGCCACACATGCAGACCGTAACTATGCCGATACGTATTTCAGCATCGATGCGCTTGGTAGTGCGGCCAGCGGATTGCCGGTTTATAATGCTGGTGCCGGCTGGAAAAACTATGGCGCGTCGCTGCTCGGCGGAGTCGATCTTTCAGGCGATGCGCGCGACGGCGGTTGGGGCGTGTTCGGCCTGGTGAGCTATTCGCGGCTTATCGGCGATGCCAAACGGTCGCCGGTAACTTCGATCCGCGGCGACGCTGGTCAGTGGTTTCTGGCCGGTGGAGTAAGCTACACATTCTAGGATGCCGTTTAACCATTTGGCAACGTAATGAAGGGTAATTTGCGCTATAATTTAAGGGCGCAAACCGATGTTCCAGTCTCCGCAACTCGACTTCAAAACAGAATCTGGCGCACAAACCAGCCTTGCCGAGATTCTGGGCGCATTCAGTTACGCACTTGACCTAACCGAAGGCCAGCCCGCCGGACATAGCATCCGCGCCTGCTGGATCGGGACCAAACTGGCGCAGGCAATCGGCTTGAATGAGGCAGCGCTTCGCGATGTCTATTACGCGGTTCTGCTCAAGGACCTTGGCTGCAGCGTTAACGCGGCGCGCGTGTCTGAAATGTTTGTCGGGAACGACCGAGAACTGAAACGTGATTTCAAACTGGTCGGGCCGAACCCTGAAGACTTCGGCGCGTTTATCATGACCAAAGTAGGGGTCGATGCCGACACCGAAACGCGCGACAAGGCCGTTGCCAATTTGCTCGCGAATGCTGGCGCGATCATGACCGATATAATGGATACCCGCTGCACGCGCGGCGCCGACATTGCTCGCCAGTTGCGCTTTTCCGATGATGTCGCGCAGGCTATCGCTCATCTTGACGAACATTGGGACGGATCGGGTCTGCCGCTCGGTATATCGGGCGAGGATATCCACATCGGTGGGCGGATTGCCCAGTTGGCCCAGATTGCCGACGTTTTTTATATGACCGGCGGAGCAAATGCCGCGCTTGCCGAAGTAATGCGGCGGAGCGGCAGCTGGCTTGATCCCAAGTTGGTGGAGACTTTTGTGCGGCTGGCGAGCACGCAGCTATTCTGGACCGCGCTCGGATCCGAAACACTCGCCGAAGACCTATTCGCGCTCGAACCCGCAACCCAGCGCGTTGACGTCGACGAAGATTATCTCGACGATATCGCCAACGCGTTCGGTCAGGTGATCGACGCCAAGAGCAGATTCACCAGCGGTCATAGCGAACGAGTCGGGCTATACGCCGATGCCATCGCCGCGTTCATGGGCTTTAACAATGCCGACCGCCGCCGCCTGCGCCGCGCCGCAACCTTGCACGATGTCGGCAAATTGGGTGTCAGCAGCGCGATCCTTGAAAAGCCGGGCAAACTCGATGCCGAAGAATGGCGCGAAATGCAGGGCCATGCCGACCACACCACGCATATCCTGAGCCAGATCGGCGTGATGCACGATATGGCTTTGATTGCGGGTTCGCACCATGAACGGCTCGACGGAAAAGGCTATCCGCTTGGCCTCGATGCGCGAAGCATCTCGATTGAATCGCGGATCATAACGGTTGCCGACATCTTCGACGCGCTAACCGCCGACCGGCCTTACCGCGCGGCAATGCCTGTCGAAAAGGCGCTCCACATCATGGCCGGCGACGTTGGTTCAGCCATCGATCCGGCCTGTTTTTACGCGCTGCAAATGGCGCTTGAGAAGGGTATGCCGGACAAAACCTTGCCCAAACTGCCGCAACATTTTCATTAAGCGGCCGGTTGTCCGTCGGGGGTCTGAATCGTAAAAGCTGACCTGCATTCGCATTTCGCCAAGCGGCTCAACATGATGCAACTGCTCGGGCAGGATGGTGATGAAACCGCCAGCACTCACAACCTGGTGCTCGCCGGTCTCTTCAACCACATAACGAACCGACCCTCCGAGGACGTTTAATCTGCCCCAAACGCCAGCCTTCGTGCAGTGCGCCTTTCTGAGCCCCGCCGGTAGGGTTTCGGAATCAAAAATGGGTGTCGAACGGTAAGGCTGCGGCGTGTCCATCAGGGTGTAACCGATGCATAGATGATCGCAGTGACAACGC
>JANPAM010000220.1:0-2537 GCA_031429915.1 Sphingomonadales bacterium
CCCGCACCGGCACCGATGATGGCAAAATGCTGCTTCATGCCTTGCTTGCCAGCCAGTCGCCCGCAGCGGCCATCGCCTCGTCAGCACGGTCGAGTAGGCCGACCATGCCCATGAACCCGTGGTTCATGTCGTCATAGTGGACCAGCGTCGTATCGACCCCTGCCTGGGACAGCCGTTCAGCATAGGCTTTGCCCTCGTCGCGCAGCAAATCATATTCGGCCGTAATAACATATGCGGATGGCAGTCCGCTTAAATCGGCCACCCGCAGCGGCGATGCATCGGAATGAAAGCGGTCCTCCGCATTGCTGATATAAAGATCCCAGCCCCAGCGCATTGCAGTGGCTGTAAGACCGCACCCTTGGCCGCGCTCATGGTAAGATGGAGGCGCCGGATCGGGATAGTCGGTCACCGGGTAAATCAGCAATTGCGCCGCAAGCTTTGGCCCACCAGCGTCACGCAGCCTGAGCGCGGTCACCGTTGCCATTGTCGCGCCCGCGCTGTCGCCTGCGACGATCAGCCGCGTCGGATTACCGCCAATGCTAGCTGCATTTTCCGCCGTCCATATTGTCGCAGCGACGCTGTCATCGGGTCCAGCTGGAAACGGCGCTTCGGGTGCCAATCCATAATCAACCGAAACAACAACCGCTTTAGAGGCCAGACAAAGATGGCGACAAATCACATCATGCGTATCGATGCTGCAAATGACAAAAGCACTGCCATGGAAATAGGTTATGACCGCATGCCCGTCCTTCATATCCGGGCGGTAGATGCGAATCCTAATCTCGCCGCGCGGCCCGGGAATCATCCGGTCTTCGACATGCGCGACATCAGGCCGCGCGAGCTGCGCCGTCTGGGCTTCATAACCCGCGCGCAAAGTCTCAGGCGGCACCGTTTCCATCCGCGGCAAGGCTGCGGTTGCATCGACAATGGCCTGAAGTTGGGGGTGTAATGGCATTTCAGTTTCCCTTTGAAATTTCAAAACCGGAGTAATCGTCTGCTGCAACTTGATCGCAAATCGCGCGGTATCGCCCGATGCCGCCAACGAAAGGCATAAATACGCGTGGTTTTCCTGGGATGTTTGCGCCGAGATACCAGGAGTTGGCTTGCGTAAACAGGGTCGACGAGGCTTCGTCATTTACGCGTTGGACCCATTTGTCTTGGGCATCGACATGCGGAACAATGCTCGTCGCACCAGTCGTATTCAGATGGGTGATGCAATCCGCTATCCAATCGACATGTTGCTCGATGCCAACCACCATATTCACCAGCACCGACGGACTACCCGGCCCTGTTATGATGAACATGTTGGGAAATTCGGCGCTCATCAACCCCAGATAATTGCGGGGTCCATCAGACCATTTGTCGACCAACGATGCGCCGCCGCGCCCGCGAATATCGATACGCGTCAGTGCGCCGGTCAGAGCGTCATAGCCAGTGGCACAAACCAGCAGATCGATCGGATAGCGGATTTCGGATGTCTGGATGGATTGCACGTCTACGCTGGTGATGGGCGTCTCCCGCAAATCCACCAGCGTTACATTCGCGCGGTTATAAGTCTCGTAATAATCGGACCCGACGCAGATGCGCTTTGCTCCCAAGGGATATTCCTTGGGACAAAGTCGCTCCGCGATAACTGGATCATCAACCGCCTCGCGGATACGTGTATGAACGAAGTCAGCCGCCGTCTGGTTGGCGGCGCGGTCGGTCATGATATCCTTGAAGGCGTGCACAAAATTGACACCGCCCTTGTCCCATCGACGCCGATATTCTGCCTCGCGCGCTTCCGGGCTAACCGAAAACGCGGGAGTGTCGCTGAATTCATACAAAGTGCCCACTTGCCTGGCGCGGGTACGAAGCGCCGGATAATCGGCTTTGGACTGCGCCTGCGTTTCTGCGGCAAGCGGATGGTTGCGGGCCGGAACAACGAAATTTGCTGTGCGCTGAAACACGAACAGATGTTTTGCCTGCGTGGCAATTTGCGGGACAGCCTGAACGCCTGACGAGCCCGTCCCGATCACCGCGACATTGCGGCCTGCGAAATCCGGTATTTTATGAGGCCAGTTGCCAGTATGCAGGACCGGGCCTGCAAAATTTTCGATGCCCGGCAAGTCCGGCAGGCGCGATGCCGACAGCGACCCGCTCGCCATGATGCAATAGCGCGCAACAATGTCTTCGCCTTTATCGGTACAGACATACCAGTGCTGATGGGCGTCATCGAAGGTTGCCGACACAACGCTGGTGCCAAACGAGATCGAGCGCCTGAGGTCGAACCGGTCTGCGACATGGCGAAGATAGGAGAGTATCTCGGGCTGCCGCGCGTAACGCTCGGTCCACTCCCACTCCTGCTGCAGATCATCCGAAAAGGAATAGCTATACTGCATGCTTTCGACGTCGCAGCGCGCGCCCGGATATGTGTTCCAGTACCATACACCACCAACATCTTCCGCCATCTCCACGGCATGCGCGCTCACGCCAATTTCGCGCATTTTGTGCAGAGCGTATAATCCGGCAAATCCGGCGCCGACGATCAAGGCGTC
>JANPAM010000221.1:0-3020 GCA_031429915.1 Sphingomonadales bacterium
CACCGGTGCCATCGGATTTGACCCGCGGCTTCACGTTATAATCGATGACCCGCTTTACAGGAACGATGATCTTCATGGTTCAGTCCTCTTCTTCAGACTCGGTATTCGAATCACTGGACGAATGGATGCCCGCCCAATCTGTTGCGCATATGCTTGACGTTTACGTGAACGTCAAGCGCGAGTTGTTGCGCTTGTTCAGCTCATACACCATTTGCCAATTGATCCGGTTGGCTATCACAAGACATTCATCCATTTGTCGCTCAATCCGTTTAAGCGTGTCGTCAATGCTCACCAAGCAACCAAGGATTTCATCCTTGGTTGGTATCATGCTGCCTTGCGAACTTCGGCCACAATTTTCTCTGCCGCATCGCCTAGGTCGTTGGCCGACACGATTGGAAGGCCCGAATTTGCAAGGATGTCTTTTCCTTGCTGCACATTGGTGCCTTCGAGACGGACGACCAACGGCACCGAAAGGTTCACTTCCTTCGCCGCCGCGACGATACCGTCGGCAATGATGTCGCATTTCATGATGCCGCCGAAAATATTGACCAGAATGCCCTTTACTGCGGGGTCTTTGAGGATGATCTTGAATGCTGCGGTCACCTTCTCCTTCGATGCGCCGCCGCCGACGTCGAGGAAGTTGGCGGGGAATTCGCCGTTCAGCTTGATGATATCCATCGTCGCCATCGCAAGGCCAGCGCCATTGACCATGCAGCCAATATTGCCGTCGAGTTTGATGTAAGCGAGGTCATATTCCGATGCCTCGATTTCGGACGCGTCTTCCTCGGTCAGGTCGCGAAGCTCGGCCAGGTCCTTGTGGCGGAACATCGCATTGCCATCGAAGCTGACCTTGGCGTCGAGCACGAGGAGTTCGTCGCCATTCGCGCCCTTGCAAACGGCAAGTGGGTTGATCTCGATCTGCTCAGCATCGGTGCCGATGAAGGCGGCGTACAGACCAGCCAGCACAGTCTGCGCCTGCTTTGCCAGATCACCGGTCAGCCCCAAAGTCGCCGCCACCGACCGACCGTGATGCGGCATGATGCCCGTCGCTGGATCGATGGTGATGGTGTGGATCTTCTCTGGCGTGTCGTGCGCAACATCTTCGATATTCATCCCGCCCTCGGTTGAGGCGACTATGGCGATCTTGCTAGTCGCACGGTCGACAAGCAAGGCGAGATAGAATTCCCGCTTAATGTCTGCGCCGTCGGTGATGTAAAGCCGGTTAACCTGCTTTCCAGCGTCGCCGGTCTGGATGGTGACTAGCGTATTGCCGAGCATATCCTTGGCGTGCGCCTCAACTTCATCGAGGTTGAACGCCAACCGAACGCCGCCCTTTGCATCGGGGCCGAGCTCCTTGAACTTGCCTTTGCCGCGGCCCCCCGCATGGATTTGCGACTTCACGACATAAAGCGGACCTGGCAGCTGCTTGGCTGCGGCAACCGCTTCCTCAACGCTTAATGCAGCGATGCCCTTGGGAACCGCGACGCCGAATTTAGCCAGCAATTCCTTGGCCTGATATTCATGGATATTCATGGGAGATTACGTCCTTCCGGATGGGAAATTTCCATGGGGCTAAAGCACAGCTTTGCTTGCAAGGGAAGGGTCGACAAAATTTATGTAAAAAAGGCGCGAAGGCGCAAAGGTACGAAGATATTGCGCTAACCCCTTTGCGTCTTCGTGCCTTTGCGCCTTTTTTACAATTATCAAACGTGCAATTCCGTAACGAGGCTATTCTAGCAAACCCAGATCATTAAGTTCGATGCGCAAAGATTGTGCCTCCTCAAAATGATGCGCGGCAAAGCCGTTGGCGCGGGCGCTGAGAACATTGTCGAGATTGTCGTCGATGAATATGGCTTCGCCCGGCTGGAGCCCGAAACGCCGGAGTGCCAGCGCATAAATCGCCGGGTCCGGCTTTACGAGTTTCTCGACGCCAGACACGATAATGTCGCCGAAATGGTCGAAAATGGGCTGCGTCGGGCGGAATCCGTCCCAGAATTCGGCACCGAAATTGGTGATCGCGAACAGTGGTACGCCGCGTGCGGCCAGCTCGCTGACGATCTCAAGCGAACCTTCTATCGGCCCGGGTATCGTTTCGTTGAAGCGCGTTGCATAGGCGTCGATCAAGGCCGCGTATTGCGGAAACTCGGCCGTGCGTTCGGCCGTCATCTCGCCAAGCGGGCGACCGGCATCATGCTGGAAATGCCATTTCGGCGTCACGACATTGCTGACGAAATATTCCAGCTCTTTCTTGTCATCTATCAGCTTAGCGAAAAGGTAACGCAGGTCCCATTTGAAGAGGACCTTGCCAACGTCGAACACGACTGTGGTGATTTTCTGCATCTGGTGTTCCTCTCAAGCCAAGCGCCGTGCTCCGCCGTTGTGCAGATTATTTCGCGCGAAGCCGCGAAGAAAAATAAGGACATAAGGTTTTAAATTGAAAAGCGTCAGGTTCGATTTTGTAGTTACCGATGATTTATGGCGCTACGCGCTTATTATCTTATTCCCCTTTGCGCCTTTGCGTGAAACAAATGGCACGGCCTTTCAGCATTCACGACGCCAAAGTGACAAACAGCAAAAAACCGCCCGCGAACTGGCCGGGGCGGTTGCTGCTTCCTCGCGTTGCGAGTCGGCGAAGGTTGATTAGCCCTGACGTGCCTTGAAGCGCGGCTGGGTCTTGTTGATGACATAAGTCCGGCCACGGCGGCGAATCACGCGGTTATCGCGGTGGCGGCCTTTAAGGGACTTGAGAGAATTAACGACTTTCATCGGATTTACCCGTCTTTTTGGTGCATAAAGCTTGAATTGAAGGCGCGCTCCTATGGGCGGGGAGGGTGAAAGTCAAGCGCGATACGGCGGGTTTCGCGATTCAGCCGCCATACATCGCTTGCCATCATATACGCGCGGCGTAAGGATAATTGCATGATAATCACAGCCCGCCTTTTGCCGCTTGTCGCACTTGTTTCCCTATCTGCATGTGTGGTTCCAACCGGCCCCGTAGAAGTCACCCGCTTCAACCGCGC
>JANPAM010000222.1:0-2014 GCA_031429915.1 Sphingomonadales bacterium
GCCTCAAAGTCCAGCAACGCGAAGCTGGCGTAAGGCACGATTTGATCGATGCGGTGTTTAGTCTTGGCGGTGAGGACGATCTTGTCCGGCTGCTGGCAAGGGTGAAAGCATTGCAAACCTATATCACGACCGCCGAGGGCGCTAACCTCCTCGCCGCATACAAGCGTGCGGCAAATATCCTCAAGGGCTCGAACCCGGTATCGCCGGTGCTCGATAAAAAGTCCGATGGTCCGATGTCGGATGCTGAAGAACAGCAAATTCCGCAAACCGGCGAAGAAGATCCGTTTGTCGACGTCGATCAGGGCATGCGCACCGCGATTGCTGGAAACCACGACCGCACCGAAGGCACCGTTCCCGAAGGCGCGGTTGCGGCGGATATTGCGTTGCTCGGCGCGCTCGACATTGCCGAGCCGCAGGCCAAAAAGGCGATTGAGGCCGAGCAGTTCGAGGACGCGATGGCGGCGCTTGCTACCTTGCGCGAACCGATTGACCGGTTTTTTGACGAAGTGATGGTGAATGATGAAGACCCGGCCAAACGGGCGTTCAGGTTAGGGTTGCTGGCAAGGTTTCGCGATGCGGTTCACAGGGTTGCGGATTTTTCGAAGATTGAGGGGTAACAGGACAGGATGATGAAAACCTAAATCCGTTCGCGCTGAGTAGGTGCTGAGCGATAGCGAAGTGCCGTATCGAAGGGTCCTTCGATACACCTTCAGCCATTCGGCTTCAGGCACTCAGGACGAACGGATCTGGTTGAGTTCATTGTGATGGCCTTTAGGGTTGAGTAAAACAGGGAGCCGCTGGTGACAGTTCAATATGTATTTCGTTTCGGTGGCGGCGTTTCGGATGGGGATGATACCGTTCGCGGCAACAAGAATGTTCTTGGCGGCAAAGGTGCCAATCTCGACGGCATGGCCTCGATTGGCCTGCCGGTGCCTCCGGGTTTCACGATCACGACCGAAATGTGCAGCGCCTATTACGCGAACGGCCAGACCTTCCCCGACAGCGTCCGCGATGAGGTTGCCAATGGCCTTGCGCATATCGAAAACGTAACCGGCAAGTCCTTCGGCGATCCGGCCAATCCCTTGCTCGTATCGGTCCGCTCCGGCGCGCGGGTGTCGATGCCCGGGATGATGGATACCGTTCTGAATCTTGGGCTTAACGACGTTACTGTCGATGGCCTCGCAACATCCTCCGGCGACGCGCGGTTTGCGTGGGATAGCTATCGCCGGTTCATTCAGATGTATGCCGATGTCGTGCTCGAACTCGATCATGGCGCGTTCGAAGAAGCACTTGAGGTCGCCAAGGAAGATCAGGGCTATTATCTCGACACCGAACTTTCAGCAGGTGATTTGAAGGCGCTGGTCGCCGAATATAAGAGACTGGTTTAGGCCGAATGGGGCAAGCCGTTCCCGCAAGATGTGCACGACCAATTATGGGGCGCGGTCGGCGCGGTGTTCGGTTCGTGGGAATCGGACCGCGCCAAGGTCTACCGCCGCCTGAACAATATCCCCGGTGACTGGGGCACTGCTGTCAATGTGCAGGCGATGGTGTTCGGCAATATGGGTGAAACCTCGGCCACGGGTGTGGCGTTTACGCGCGATCCAGCGACTGGCGAGAATGCCTATTATGGCGAGTTCCTGATCAATGCCCAAGGCGAGGATGTCGTCGCTGGTATCCGAACGCCGCAATATCTGACGCTGGCGGCGCGCGAGCGGGCGGGAGCCAAACCGCTATCGATGGAAGAGGCGATGCCCGAGGTTTACGGGCAATTGGCCGACGTCTTCAACATCCTCGAAACGCATTACCGCGATATGCAGGATATCGAGTTCACCGTTGAGCGTGAAAAGCTCTGGATGCTGCAAACCCGTTCGGGCAAGCGCACGGCTAAGGCCGCACTGAAGATTGCGGTCGATATGGCGGAATCGGGCCTTATCACCAAGGAAGAGGCGGTGTTGCGAGTCGACCCGATGGCGCTCGACCAGTTGCTTCACCCGACACTCGATCCGGACGCGCC
>JANPAM010000223.1:0-7625 GCA_031429915.1 Sphingomonadales bacterium
CGGGCTTCGATATGCGCAAGACGAGCGGCTTCGGGAACGAGCGAACTGATTTTCTTGGCCGTTTTGTCTTCTTGGTTTCCAGCGTTCTCTAAGCTCTCGGCTGTGGCCGGATCGAGATACTGCTCGTTAAGGCTTTCGAGCATCGTCTGACGTCGCTCAAGATCCTTGGTAACATCATCGATGGAATTGCGATAACTGGCGACACGTTCTTCGGCTGACTGTACCTTGGCTTGTTGCTGGCTCAGCCGCATACGCTCGAACGAAACGCTAAACTGGTTGACCGCCATACCAAGCGTAATCACCAGCCACACGCCAACAATGACAGCCGCAATAGAAGCGACGCGACGTTGTAGAACAGCAGAGATTTTTATGAACCGAACTTGCCCGTTGGCCCGCATGAAAAATTCGCGGTCAACAAACCATTCGGCCATCCGGTTTTTCCAACCGGTTAAATTGGCCCCTAGCGACACGACCCACCCCATTATTATTTATTTGTGAGGCGCGCCTAGCAGAGGAACTTATTGCTTGCGAATCAGTTATGGGCGACTCGTGACGAGTCGGTCGAGTCGCGCGGTGAGCTGTGGAAAACGTTATCCGAATGAAATAAATTTTACTTTTCGTTGCAGAGCGCCTGGCGTAAAAATCCGTTTAAATTCGCGGAATTACAGTAATTTAGGGATGATTCGGTAAATTTGCCGCATGATCGCATGAGAGCGGTTTAGCGAGCCTTCCCCTTTTTGCCCCGAACATCTACCAGCGTTGGCTATGACTGATGCTGAACACACCATTGCCGAAATGACTGTAAAGGCACGCGCCGCCGCGCGGATGCTTGCCCAAGCGAGCGATGCGACGAAGGCTGCCGCGTTGCAGGCCGCAGCAGCAGCGTTGCGGATTCAGGCGCCGAAAATCCTTGCCGCGAATGCCAAGGATTTTGAGGCCGGGACCAAGGCGGGTTTGTCAGCGGCAATGCTAGACCGTCTCAAACTGGATAGCGCGAGAATCGAAGGTATTGCGTCAGCGGTCGATCAAGTGGCAGTGCTTGCCGATCCGGTTGGCGAGCTAATTGATACACGCACCCAGCCCAATGGCCTCGTAATGGAACGGGTGAGGGTGCCAATTGGCGTATTGGGCATTATATACGAAAGCCGACCAAATGTGACAGCAGATGCTGCTGCCTTGGGGTTGCGATCGGGCAACGCCGTCATTCTTCGCGGCGGCAGCGAGGCGGTGAACAGCAACCGTGCCATCCATGCGGCAATGGTTGAAGGCATCACTTCGTCGGGACTGCCAGCCGACGCCGTGCAACTGGTGCCAACGCAGGACAGGGCGGCGGTCGGCGCGATGCTTCGCGCCCAAGGTGAAATCGACATGATAATACCGCGCGGCGGCAAGTCGCTGGTCGCGCGCGTACAGGACGAAGCCCGCGTGCCGGTGCTCGCCCATCTCGACGGGATTTGCCATACTTATGTCCACAAGGACGCCGACCCGGCGATGGCCAAGGCAATGGTCGTCAACGCCAAGATGCGCCGCACCGGAATTTGCGGCGCGACCGAGACTTTGCTGATCGATCAGGATTACGGCGCACCGGGCGATCTGGTGTCGGCGCTGATCGACGCTGGTTGCGAAGTCCGTGCCGACGACATGCTGATGGAACTCGATGCCCGCACGGTTTCGGCGGACGATGCCGACTGGGACACCGAATATCTCGATTCGGTAATTTCGGCGCGGGTGGTATCGGGGCTGGATGAGGCAATGGATCATATCGCCCGCCACGGTTCGCACCATACTGACGCGATTATTACCAACAATGCCGAGGTCGCCGCGCGGTTCTTGGCCGAGGTCGACAGCGCCATCGTAATGCACAACGCCTCGACCCAATATGCCGATGGCGGCGAATTCGGGCTTGGTGCCGAAATCGGGATCGCAACAGGGCGACTCCACGCGCGAGGACCGGTAGCGCTTGAGGGGCTGACGACGTATAAATGGCTGGTGCATGGTCAAGGTCAAACGCGACCTTGAATCATTTGTATACAAATGATACATACGTCGCATGAGCAAGTCAGCAGTCATTACGGCCAGAGTCGATGAAGATACTCTTGAATTGGTCGACAGAGTAGCGAAAGCAAAGGGCCGGTCGCGGGCGTGGTTTGTCGCAAATGCCGTCCAGCGTTTCGCCGAGTCAGAGGCTGAGTATCTTGCCTTCGTTCAAGAAGGCAGGGATGCCATCGAGCGCGGCGAATTTGTGACCCATGAAGAAGTCATGGCCGAACTAGATGAAATGATTTTGCGGCAACGGATGCGATGCGCAAAATAATTTGGTCGTCGCTGGCGATTAGCGATTTGCGCAGGATTGATAATTTGCTCACCGCTGAACTTTCTCCACAAGTTGCAGACGATTATCTGAGTGCGATCCGACAGCGATGCGAAGTGCTTCAAGACTTTCCGCAGCGTGGTGCTCGGGTTGATGATGAAGCGCGCAAACTTCTCGTTCCGGCAACTCCGTATATCATATTGTATGACGTAACCGATTTTCAAATCGAAGTTTTGCGCGTATTTCACAACCGCGAAAACTGGCGCGATAACTCGTGAAAACGGTCGGCCTTCTTGGCGGGTCTTTCAATCCGGCTCATGGCGGTCACCGCGCGATTAGCCTGTTTGCAATTGATGCCCTTGGCCTTGACGAGTTCTGGTGGATGGTGTCGCCGGGCAATCCGCTCAAGCCCAAAAAGGATATGGCTCCGCTCGCTGCCCGGTTGGCGTCGGCAAAAAGACAGGCGCGGCGTAGTGTGATTAAAGCCACCGCCGTCGAACGGGAGCTCGGCACCGTCTACACCGTCGACACACTGCGCAAAATAGTTGCTCGCTACCCGCAAACCCAGTTTATCTGGATCATGGGCGCGGACAATCTGTTGCAATTTCATCACTGGCGGCGGTGGCGCGATATTGCCCGAATGATGCCGATTGCAGTTATCGCCAGACCCGGCTATAACGAAGTTGCTGTCGCGGGCCCCGCAATGGCTTGGTTCAGGCGGTTTGTCCGGCGCTCGAACCAGCGTCATCACTGGACTAAGTGGAGTACGCCAGCGCTTGTCTTTATGCGCTTTCGTCCAGATCCGCGATCGGCAACAGCGATTCGTCGCGCCGACCCAACTTGGTATCTACGCACCAGCAAACAGGGAACGCGTGACGGCGTTACCCGCAAAATCGTGCTTTAAGGAGCAATCTTGATCGACACCGCATCCGTCCCGTCAGTCCAGGCAACCGCCAAGACCAAAGGACCAGTATTGAGCCCCGACGCGCTCCATGCCCTCATTCTCCAGTCACTCGACGATGATCAGGCGCAAGACGTCGTGTCCATCCCGTTGGAAGGCAAAAGCAATATCGCCGACCATATGGTTGTGGCGTCCGGGCGTTCTTCACGTCAGGTTGCCTCGATGGCGCAAAAATTGTCCGAGCGGATCAAACAGGCCGGTCGTCATGCGCGGATCGAAGGGCTGCCGAGCGCCGATTGGGTGTTGATCGACGCAGAGGATGTCATCGTCCACCTGTTCCGCCCCGAAGTACGCAGCTTCTACAATCTTGAACGCATGTGGGCATTCGGCGACGCACCTGAAGTCGCGCAAGCCTGACCCGAGGGCGCGGCGCAGATGGCGATGCGCCTGCATATTATTGCACGCGGTAAGATCGGTCGTTCTCCAGAGTCCGATCTCGTGGACCGTTATCTGAAGCGGGTTAGCTGGCCGACAAAGCACAGCGAATTGCCCGATAAGGGCGGCGAAATACCCGCATCTGACAGTCCCTACAAAACAGTCATCCTTGACGAGAAGGGAGAGCAGCTTGCTTCGCTCGAACTGGCGCGGCTGCTAGAGCGCTGGCGCGACGATGGCGTGCGTGAAGTGCGCTTCCTGATCGGCGCGGCTGACGGTTTTGGCGATGCCGAGCGGGCAGGCGCCGACAAGCTTATTGCTTTTGGCAAAGCGACTTGGCCGCATCTGATGGCGCGCGCGATGCTCGCCGAACAACTGTTTCGCGCAACATCAATCATTGCCAACCACCCTTATCATCGTGAAGGATAGAACTATGAGGTTCTGGCTTTCCGTATGTGCCTTGGCACTGACACCTTTAGCGGTAGCGGGTGGTTTGATGGCGCAAGGAAATACGCCGTCGGTTGATGCCCAGCAGCAGGCATTGCGCGATGCCAAGGCCAAGGCGACCAAGGCCGAACGCCGAAGCGAATTCCTTCGCCAGGAGGCGAGCAATGCTGCCAACGCTACCGACCGGATAGTCGCACAGCGAGCGGTATTGTCAGCGGAAATGGATGCAGCCGCCGCACAAATCGAAGCTGCCAACGCGCGCATCGCAATTATCAGCAGCCGTCAGTTGGCTCAGCGGGCCGAGTTGGGGCAGGAGAGCGAACCAATGTTGCGGCTAAACGCTGCGCTCCAGCAAATGACCGGGCGGCCTACTGCGCTGATGATGATGCAACCCGGGCAACGCGCCGATTACATCCATTTGCGGGCAGTCATGGCGACAGTGCAACCCGAAATCGTCCGACGGACCGGCGCGCTGCGCCAGCAAATCGCTGCGCAGAACGAACTTCGGTCGCAAGAATTGGTTGCGCTCAAATCGCTCGACGATGCGCGGACTCGGTTGAACAGCCGTCGCGCTTCGCTGGCGACGCTTGAGGGTGATGCGCGCGGAAAGGCTGATGACTTTTCCGCCGATGCCGCGATTGAATTCGAACAGGCCATCGCGCAGGGCGAGCGGGCGCGGGATATTGTCGCCAATATAGACACGCTTCGACTGAGCGGAGAGAAAGCCGCCGCCTTGGCAGCGCTCGATGGTCCGGCGTTGCGTGCTGGAGGCGAACCCCGGTCGGCGACAGGCCGCGCCTATATCATTCCGGCTAACCGCAAACTGGTCTTTGGCTTCAACGAGCTCAATCCGACCGGTTACCGCGAACGCGGGATGCGGCTGGCGTTGCCGCCCTCATCGTCCGTTGCGGCACCCGCGGCTGGCCGAGTCATTTACGCGGGCAATTACCGCAGCTTCGGGCAGATTGTCATCATCGAACATGGAGGCGGCTGGACAAGCTTGGTAACCAATTTGGCCTCGCTGAATGTATCGAAGGGAGCGTCCATCGCACAAGGCGCAACGCTAGGCCGAACCCGCGCCGACCAACCCGAGATAACGCTCGAATTGCGACGCAACGGCAGGGTCATGGATATCGCTGCGTTGATAAGCTGAAGCCGCTGATCGAGCGGTGCACCGCTTTTGTGGTAAACGCGCTTTCACCATAGGTTCAGGCGCCGTATACGACTAAGCAAGGCGACTAACGACTGGATCACCCATGAAAATCAAATTACTTCATTCGACTTTCGCGCTCGCTCTGGCGGTCACCGTTCCCGCTACGGTGCTCTTGGCACAAAGTGCGCAGCAGAAACCGGCTCAGTCTGACCAGTTCAAGGAACTGGAGGAATTTCTCGCGGTCTACAAACGCGTGAAAACCAGCTATGTCGACAAGGTCGAGGACAAGCAATTGATGGAAGGCGCGATCCAGGGGATGCTCGCCAGCCTCGATCCGCACAGCGGCTTCCTGAACAAGTCCGATTTCAATAATCTGCAGACTCAAATCGACGGTGAATATGGCGGGCTCGGTCTGTCGGTGACGCTCGAAGACGAAGCGGTCAAGGTCATCGCGCCCACCAAGGATACTCCCGCTGACAAGGCAGGCATCAAGTCGGGTGACTATATCACCCATCTCGACGGCAAACTGATTTACGGCGGAACGCTTGATGAAGCAGTCGAGGCAATGCGCGGCGTACCGGGCACTGCAATCAAACTGACGATCATCCGTCCGGGCCGCGATGCGCCGTTCGACGTGACCATCACCCGCGCCATTATTGACCTGAAACCAGTCAAGTGGGAGGTCAAAGACAAGATCGGCCTTATCACGATTAGTGGTTTTTCTGAGGATACCGGTGCCGATGTGGTGGCAGCAATCACGGGTGTCAAAAAGGCATTGGGCGGCAATCCCCTCGGCTACATAGTCGACCTGCGATCAAACCCCGGTGGGATATTGGGTGAGGCGGTTGCCGTCTCCGACGCGTTCCTCGACAGCGGCGAAATTGTTTCCGAACGCGGTCGCGACAAGCGCGATACCCAGCGGTATTGGGCTGAAAGCGCGGTTCCGGGCGATGTTGCTGGCGGACTGCCAGTGATCGTGCTGGTCGATGCGGGTTCGGCTTCGGCTTCTGAAATTGTCGCAGGCGCTTTGCAGGACCACCACCGTGGTCTGGTGATGGGTGAGCGCAGCTTTGGCAAAGGTTCGGTGCAGAATGTCCTGCCGCTGACTCGCGACACAGGGCTCCGGCTGACAGTCGCGCGGTACCATTTGCCCTCGGGCCGGTCGGTGCAGGAAGGCGGGATCAAGCCCGACATTCAAGTGCCGCAGCTGTCTGATCCTGACTATAAAAAACGCGTTGCGATCCGCGAGACAGATTTGCGGCGGCATTTGATTAACGAAGTGCAGGCCGACGACAAGCAACTGGAAGAAGATGTCGCCGACGATCCGCGCTTTGCAATGACCGCTGAGCAGCTGAAGACCAAGGGCATCGAGGATTTCCAATTGCACTACGCGATGGAAACATTGACCCGGTTGGGATCGAAGACGATGAAGCTGGCCGATAAACCGGTCAAGGGTAAGGCGCAGAACTAAGGCATGAGTTTGGGCCGAATAAACTGGCTGGCTTTGCTGCTGCCCGCCGCACTGCTGGCGGGCGCTTATGGTTCGCAATATATTGGCGGGCTTTACCCGTGCGAAATGTGCTGGTGGCAGCGTTATCCGCATTTTGCCGCAGTCGGGATTGCCTTGGTCGCATTCGCGGTCGGAAACCCCGGATACCGCCGCGCTTTAGTTGCGCTTGCCGCCTTGGCAATTGCAACCAGCGGCGGGATTGCCGGATTTCACGCCGGGGTCGAATATGGCTATTGGGAAGGGCTGACCGCCTGTACCAGCACTGTCACCGGCACCGGCGATGAACTGCTCAAGTCTATCATGAACGCGCCGCTGATCCGCTGTGATGTTGCACCGTGGACATTGTTCGGCATTTCGCTTGCGGGGTATAATTTTCTCTTGTCTGTCGGCGGCGCAGTGGCCATCTTATACGGCATATGGAAAACCCGCACACCCTGACCAATAAATCCGCCGCCATCGCCAGCATGTTGCGCGTGAACCAAGCGGGCGAATATGGTGCCAAACGGATTTATGCAGGGCAGCTCGCGGTCATGGGCGACCGCACGCCAGCCGCTCGAAGCATCGCCCATATGGCCGAACAAGAGCAGCGGCATTTGACTGCTTTCGACAGATTGCTTGTTGAGCGCGGCGTGCGGCCAACGGTGTTTCATCCGGTGTGGGACATTGCCGGATTTGCGCTTGGCGCGGTCACGGCCGCTATAGGTCCATCGGCTGCAATGGCGTGCACCGTGGCGGTCGAAACCGAGATTGACCGGCATTATGCAGAGCAACTCGAACAGATGGGCGATAGCGACTCTGAATTGTCGGCATTGGTCGCAGAATTTCAGCTTGAAGAATTAGAGCATAAAGCAACTGCGCTTGAACAAGG
>JANPAM010000224.1:0-4133 GCA_031429915.1 Sphingomonadales bacterium
CTATATTGCGACAATTGCAGCTTGATATCCTGCTGCAACATCGTCGGGGTTTTGCCAGCGGCTGGCATGTCGGTAATCAGCGGCGGGGTGATCCGTCCGTCAGGCCGAACCTGCACTTTTGCGCCGAGTTCGGGGTTCCGCCACACGAAAATTGTCAGCTGATCGAGCGGGCCGATCATGTAATCTTCGCCCGGCCCCTCTTGTGCAGAAACCGTTGGGGCCGATGGCAGCTGAGTGCCGCCGCCGATTCCGCCGCATCCGGTAAGCGCCGCCGAGCTTGCGCCAAGCGCCAACAAAGCCTTGATTCCCAACGAATTCTTCATCGCGCAGTCCTTCTTGTTCTGCGCCGTGCCTAATGGCCTACCCCTATTGGCAGACCGGCACTCGTCGCAGATTGGACTTTGCTATGGAGAAAAAGGGTGAACAGACCGTTAGGATTAACCAGTTTTGGCTTGTAAATTCAGCGTGGTCCGAAAACGGGACGGCGTTAAAACAAACCGATTACCTATCGCAATGTCATTGCCGCCTTGGCATCCTCCGCCAGTTGCTTCATCGCCTTAGCCCACGGACCATGTCCGTAGCTGATCCGCGCGACGCCGAGTTCGGCCAGTTCGCGCGGTTCTGGAACCCCCGGGTTCATCAGGATGTTGACCGGCAACGGCGATGCCATGCAAAGCTTTTTAATCAAACCGGCATCGCTGACAAACGGCACAAACAGGCTGTTTGCACCCGCATCGGCATAGGCCTTTGCCCGTTCGATCACGGCATCGACCAGTGCTGCGTCATGCTGCTCCTTCGGCGTAATGATAAACAGGTCTGCGCGAGCATTGATCCACAGGCCGGTCGCTGCTGCGGCTTTGATTCGCGCCGCCGCGTCGGCCGTTTCAAACAACTGGCGCGTCGCCGGGTTCTTGTCTTCGATATTGACCCCGACAGCACCCGCCGCTGCAGCCTTGGCAATCGAAACGCCCACCACTGCGGGACTGTCGCCATATCCAGCCTCCATATCGATGGTGACTGGCAGGTCGGTTACCGACAATATGCGCTCAAGATTTTCGAGTGCGGCATTGAGCGGCAATGTCTCTCCGTCCTTAAAACCAAGCGAGCAGGCCACACCCCAGCTTCCGGTGGCGATAGCTTTCGCGCCAGTTCCGGCAACCGCCAATGCGCTTCCGGCATCCCAGATATTATAAAGGATCAGCGGGTCACCCGGTACGTGCAGGTCGCCAAAGACTTTGATCTTATCGGTCATGCGGGCTTCCTCTCAGCAGTCAGTAACTTTTCTTTACGGTCCAGCCCGTAAGCATAGCCGCCAAGCGTTCCATCGGTCCGGATCACTCGGTGGCAGGGGATTAGCACAGCTACATTATTCGCACCATTGGCCGACCCCGCAGCACGAACGGCTTTGGGGCTACCCACGGCGGCTGCGATCTGGGCATAAGTGCGAGTCTCACCCGCTGGAATACGCTGAAGTTCTTTCCACACCGCCTGCTGGAAAACGGTTCCCAAAATATCGAGCGGCAGATCGGGCATCTGCGCCGGGTTTTCGACAGCCGCAACTGCGCTGGTTACCAGATCGGCCAACGCATCGCCGCCTGGCGTTATTGTCGCGGCGGGAAAGCGACGGTGCAGTTCGCTCTCGTCCTCGTCGAATGACAAGCGGCAAATGCCTTTCTCGGTCGCCGCAACCAGCATTTTGCCCAACGATGTTTCGGCGACAGCCCAGCTGATGACCACACCCGCCCCGCCATTTTTCCATGCACTAGGTGTCATTCCTAATCGTCCTTTTGTTTCGGCGTAAAATCGGCTTGGTCCGGAATAGCCTGCGTCGTAAATCGCGTCGGCCACCCGGTCATTCGCAGCAAGCGCCTCTTCGGCGCGCCCGGCCCGGAGCCCTCGCGCATACTCGGCGGGCGTAACACCGGTCGCACGTTTAAACAGCCGGTGGAAATGATGCGGGGCATAGCCAACCGCCGCCGCCAAAGCTGCAAGCCCCAAGGGCTCTTCTGCTGCCAGCAATTTCAGCGCACTGACCACCGCAACCTCGTCACGCGCAATATCGTCGGGCCGACAGCGCAAACAGGCGCGATAGCCCGCCGCCTTCGCTTCGATTGCGGTGCCATAAAAACTCACATTCTCGCGCTTGGGATGCCGCACGGGGCAGCTCGGTTTGCAATAAATTTTGGTCGTCTTGACCGCACCAACGAACTGTCCGTCAAAAGTGCGGTCGCGCGCGAGAAATGTTTCCCAAGCAAAATCCGGGTCGATTGCGGTTGCCTCAGCCATTTTCCATATGCGCCTTCATCGCGGCAAGTCCGGCGGTTAGAAACTGCTCCATCAGCGCGCCTGCGGCGTGCGGCAAAACATCCGCCGTCAAAACCGCCTCACAAGTGCCATCGTCACCTGCAAATACCTGAAGCGAGGCATTGTGGTGAGCCCACTGGTCGCTCTCAGCCGACCAGGCAAGACGCATGGCATCAGCGTCGTTGGAAATCATATATTCCTTCAATATCATCCCGTTCCCGAACGTGACGATCCGAACATTGCCATCGTCTTCCAACGTCGTGTTGGTGACCATGCCCGGTACGACGCGGGTGTGAAGCTGACCCGCATCACTGACGGCATCCCAAACCTCGTTTGCAGGTTTCGCGATGGTCACGGATTTGCGTACGGTTGCCATTTTCAAGTCTCTCATTGCCGGAAAAGCAGCGATGTGCTGCGTTAGGCGCTCCTTATGGCACTCGCAATCCGTGGGTGCGTCCCGAAACTTGCTTTCAAAGTTTCGCTAGCCCCCACACGCGTTAAATAAAGCTAACGTCCGCTCGCGCGCCAACTCGGCACTTGGTTCGTGATAGTCCTTGCGACGGTCGGAATTAAAACCGTGGTTCGCGTCATAGACGAAAATCTGCGCGGTAGCATGGCCCTTGGCGATCAGCGCTTCGACTCCTTCCATCGGGATGCCCGCGTCATAGCGGCCAAAATGGGCGATGGTCGCACCTTTGGGGGGCTTGTCGGCGGAGATGGTCGGGCTCAGACTGCCGTAATAGCAACTCGCCGCCGCGAGGTCGTCGCTGATGCCAGCGATCGCCCAGGCGACCGAGCCGCCATAGCAGTAGCCAGTGATGAATACCGGGCCTTTGTCCTTCAATGCGTCGATACAGACCTGCGCATCGTCTAGTGAAAGCAAAAACGGATGCATTTCGCGCGCCAGTTGTACCGCCCGGTCATAATCCGGCCCGGTATAATCGGCCTCGAAACCTGGATGTTCGCGGTCGAAAATTGCGGGTGACAGGACTTCATAGCCATCGGCAGCGTATTCGTCGCACAGTTCGCGGATGTGGTCGGTGACACCGAAGATTTCCTGCACTAGAACCAACCCGCCGCGCCGTTCGCCGTCTGGCTCAGCGTGGTAGACGGCAATTTCTGCGCCGTCTGACATTTTCATTTTGATCATTCCGGTCATTCACCATCTCCACTTTGTCATCCTCGCGAATGCGGGGATCCATGGTCTGACTTTGCTTTTTACGCATTGGCCGCGTCGTGTCGACAGCTTAGTCCGTGGATTCCCGCCTGCGCGGGAATGACGAAGTGAAGGGGTGACGAGCATAGCGAAAACAAAAGCTTCCAATCCCCATCTTGCATCGCAGCAAAAGCCCTGCTAGGCGCGCCGCGACGGGGCGAAGGTCTATGGACTTCCCGCCAGTCAGCACATTTCTCCAGTCTGTTCGAGGACAATATCAGCGTGGATCATTCCGGCGGCACAACTGCTAATGTTCAAGCCAGTTTGGCAGGCCGTTACGCGACGGCTTTGTTTGAACTTGCCAGCGATGCGAACGCCGTCACCACGGTCGAAGCGAGCCTCGCCGGTGTCGTCAAAGCGCTCGGCGAATCGGATGATCTTCGTGCGCTGACCACAAGCCCGATATTGTCGCGCGCCGATGCCAAATCGGCGATTGCTGCTGTCGCGCAATCAATGAAGCTCGACGCGCTGACGACGAAGACATTGGGCGTGCTCGCCCAGAACCGCCGCTTAAGCGAAATCAGCAATGTCGCCCGCGCATTCACTCAGCTTGCCGCTTCGCATCGCGGCGAAGTGACCGCCGAAGTAACCTCGGCCCGCGCGCTGACGCCAG
>JANPAM010000225.1:0-1684 GCA_031429915.1 Sphingomonadales bacterium
TCGAAGCCCTGTTCAGTCGCACTTTGGGTGACGATCAGGTCGATGGCAGCACCCGTGACCTGAGTTCCCGCTGCGCGCTGTTCGGTGGCGGCAAGAACGGTTGCCTCGATCCGCCCGCGCCTTTGCACGGCGTCGTCATGTGCGATCTTGGCGTTGTCGATGGCTGACATCGCTGGCAACAATATCCCGAGAATTAGCAGCACGATTGCCGCCAGACCGCCAGCAATACCGACAAGCCACTGCTCGCGAGGGCTAAGCTGGGGGAACCATGTACGGAGCGAGGCGGTCATGGCATCCTCATCGTCAGGTCAACCAAGGTCGCGCCGCTCGCGTCCACACGCGGGGTCGCTGTAATTTTGTAGCCGTCCTGCTGGATCGCGGTCACCGCGGTCTGGATGCTTGGCGTATCGGGTGCGGCGAGCACCACGGTCATGATGCCGTCGGCACCGTAGCGAAGCTCCCGGACCGTAACGTTGGGCGACGCCTTGACCGAGCGCCAGAGCCCGGCCGACAGCGGCGCAAAACGGCCCTTGGCAATGCCCTTTTGTTGCAGCGCGCGGTCGAGCTGCGCCTCCGCTTGCGTGATGTCGGTTATCGACGGATCGATCTTTTGTGCAGCAGCCAGCGCACGGCTATCTTCAGCATTCGTCGCCAAGCTGTGCTTCGCCCAGGTGATTATTCCGAGCATCATTGTCGCTGCAACAAGCGAGACAAGCAACCGCCGTAGCCATTTGCGCTGCAAGGGGGTCGCCCAGACGATCTGTTCGCGCTTGGCAAAAATACCTTCGCGCAGGTTGAGCAGCGGCGATGCGCTGGCTGCCAGTAACATCGCTTGCAGCGCAGCGGGTTCGACATCCTCGACCCAATTGTCACCGACCAACACATCGCGCAGCGCTGGTTCGTCGGAAATGGCAAATTCGTTGCCGCGCAGCACATTCACGCCGTCAATATCAGCGCGGACGACATATTCAGGATGCGGATCAATCGCCAGTCCGGCAGGGATCACGATATCGGGGTTAAGGTCGCGAAGCGCCAGCCGGAGCAGACCATATTCCATTACCGCCGGTGCTATGCTCGCGGCAATCATCTTGTCGGCGATGACATGCCGTGCAACGCAGTGAACCGGGCCGATCGACTGCTCGATTGCCCGAAGCCTTGCGACACCCGCTGCCTGACGCGGTTCGAGGTCGGGCAGCGACGAAAATATGATGCGGGTATCGGACGGTGCAACCAATGCCATGACGACGGTCTCGTCGGCGAGCGCAAGATATTCCGAAAGAGGCCCGCTTTCATGCCAGATGCCATCAGTCACGCGCCAGATTGCGGGGTCGTCGGCATCGCTGACGGGAAAGCGAGTGATGACGGTCGTCATTCCTTCTCACCCCAGCTGCGCCAGATAACGCGCGCGGGTGCGGGATAGCCGACAATCATCGCCTCGCCTTGCAATGCCAGCTCGCCAACCGACACGTGGCTGTCCAACAGGAAATATTTGCTCGTCAGTTTTACCTGCTCCTGCACCGTGGATGACGGCTTGAACGCCGCCAATTCGGGTGCCTCCCAGAATCGAATGAGGCTGCCATAGCCACTTGCCGGACGCTTGGCGAGATAGCTCCTTGCCGCAGCAGGTGAGAGTTTACCCGGCCCGAACAGCATCGCCAGCAACGGCGCTTGTTCGGGCAGCAAG
>JANPAM010000226.1:0-8344 GCA_031429915.1 Sphingomonadales bacterium
ATAGCCTCAACTGCTTACCAGTCAAAGTCCGTTCGCCTCGCGCTAGCTTTTTCGAATAGCCGACCATCCAGCCGAGATAGCCCGACAGTACGAGCACGAAGAGCAGCTTAACGTGGAACCAGCCTTCCTGTATCGCTCCGATATGCCAAGCCAGAAAAAGTCCGACAATCCACACCACGATAAGTGAGGGATTGAGGATGATCTTGATGAGCTTAGCTTCTCGATCAATCCATTTGGTGGCCTCTTCAGAACCATGCTCACATTCCTGATGATAGACCAGAAAACGCGGCAGCATGAACAGCCCCGCCATCCAGAAAATCACGAAAATGATGTGGGCCGATTTCAGCCAGTAATAGAGCACAGCGATCATATCCGTCATTGTCGCGGCTTTCCTTGGTTAGCCTTTGCGCACCAGAGTAAGCAGCTTTTCAACATGTTCAATGGGGGTATCGGGCAAAATGCCGTGGCCCAGGTTAAAGATATGCGGACGATAGGCAAACGCGGCTAATATTCGGTCGACGGCTTTCTCAAGCGCTACGCCACCGGCAATCAACGCCAGCGGATCGAGATTGCCCTGCACTGGCATTCCTTTGGGCAAATTCGCGTTCGCCCAAACCGGATCAACGGTTTCATCGACACCAATCGCATCGACGCCGGTTTCGCGGGCATAGGCCGAGAGCTTACCGCCAGCGCCTTTCGGAAATCCGATGATCGGCGTGTTGGGATGCCGTGCCTTTAACCCGGCGACGATTTTGGCGTTTGGGGCAATCACCCAATCCTCGAACTGAGACGGCGATAGCGATCCGGCCCAACTGTCGAATAACTGAACCGCATCGACCCCGGCTTCGATCTGGCGTGACAGATAATCGACGGTTGCATCGATGATCCGTTCGATCAGTTTGCCAAAACGCTCCGGCTGTATGTAAGCCATGCGACGGGCATCGGACTGGTCTTTGCTGCCTTGACCTGCAACCATGTACGTGGCGACCGTCCACGGGCTTCCAGCGAAGCCCAAGAAGGTCGTCTCGGGTGGCAGGGATGCCGCAACCTTGCGGACGGTTTCAAAAACCGGATCGAGCCGCTGCGGTGCGGGGAACAAATCTTCGAAGCCATGATCCCTGACCGTCGGTGCCAACCTTGGTCCCTCTCCGGTTTCAAACCACAGATCCTGACCCAAAGCGTGCGGGATAACGAGGATATCCGAGAATAAAATCGCCCCGTCAAAACCAAACCGGCGGATTGGCTGAAGCGTTATTTCGGCTGCACAATCGCTGTCATAAGCAAGTTCAAGAAACCCGCCTTTTTCCGCCCTTAGCGCCCGGTATTCGGGGAGATAACGCCCTGCCTGACGCATGAGCCATATAGGCGGCACAACCTCTTGATTGCCCCGCAAAACGTTAAGCAATTTCTTGGGAGTCGGCGCTGACATCGAAGGCAAGTCCAATCAAAATATATATTATTAAATAGAATGATGAGAGATGATGGGGAGTGGATAACCCCGGCCCTAAAAGCTTTTGCGGTAATTGCCAACAGAGAGAAAGTGCTTGCTACGGACTGGCCCGACGAGTCGGCACAGCCTGTCCCCGTTATTCACACCCTGTGGATACTATGGTGCCCCTGTGTACAGGCTGTGCCCGAATCGAGAGTACAATCGCTGGCAGCGGGGAAGCAATCAGGCCCGAACATTTGTCCCTTGATTTATCCCCAGCCTGCCAACACAGTTACGGGATGGGCAAACGCTTTCATCTCCATTTACTGTCTGACTCTACCGGTGAAACGCTGGAGAATATTGCAAAAGCAGCCTTAGCACAGTTTGATGCAGCGGACGATGTGGTCAAACATTTTTGGCCGATGGTTCGTTCGGAAACCCATCTCGACCGGATATTGGTCGATGTGACCGCCAACCCGGGGTTGGTGCTGTTTACTCTGGTCAACCGCGATACCAGACGAAAACTCGAAACCCGGTGCCTCGCATTGGGATTGCCAGCGGTGGCCGCGCTGGATGCAGTTAGCGATGCAATGTCGAACATGCTTGGACAGGAAGCAAAGGCGCGTCCCGGTCGGCAGCATGTCATGGACGCTGCCTATTTTGCTCGGGTTGACGCGATCCAGTTTACGATTGCGCATGACGACGGTTTGAATTCGCAGAACTGGGAGGAGGCGGACATCTTGCTCGCCGGAGTTTCGCGCACATCGAAAACGCCGACGAGCATCTATTTGGCCAATCGCGGATTCAAGACCGCTAATATTCCGATTGTTCCGCAGTCACCCCCACCCGCCAATCTGTTCACCTTGAAACACCCGTTGGTGGTCGGCCTGGTAACCAGTGCTGAGCGGCTCATTCAAGTCCGCCGCAACCGGTTGCTGTCGCTCAATCAGGCGCCGGACACCGACTATGTCGATGAAGAAATGGTCAAGGCAGAGGTAACAGCGGCGCGGCGGATGTTTGCCGATAACGACTGGCCAGTGCTCGACGTTACGCGCCGGTCGATCGAGGAATCGGCGGCCGCGATCATCAACCTGTTCAACGAACGCGAGCTGAAACAGGCCGCACCCGAATGACATTGATTTTGGCGTCGGGGAGCGCGGGGCGTCTGGCGATGTTGCGCGACGCTGGAGTTGACGTTTCCGCGCTTGTTTCGGCGGTTGACGAAGACAGCATTAAGGCAGCGCTGATCGGCGAAGGAGCAAAGCCGCGTGACATCGCCGATGCTTTGGCTGAGGCCAAGGCGATCAAGGTTTCGCGCAAATTTCCAACGGGGCTGGTGCTCGGCTGCGACCAGGTTTTGGTAACCGACGACGGGCGGTTGCTCGATAAGCCGCAGAATGCGAGAGATGCTGTGGCGCAGTTGAAATTGCTTTCGGGATCAACACACCGGTTGATTAGTGCGGCGGTTATCTGTGAGGGCGGCGCTCCCATATGGCGAATAACCGACACCGCCAAAATGACGATGCGGGCGTTAAGCGAGGGGTTTATCGAAAACTACGTCGCAAACTACTGGGATGAAATCCGCCACTGCGTCGGATGCTACCGCGTCGAGGCAGAGGGCGCTCAACTGTTCACGGGAATTTCCGGAAGCCATTTTACCGTCATCGGCCTGCCATTGCTGCCGGTGCTTGACTATCTGCGGGTGAGAGAGAAGTTGCCGTCATGATCCCATATGCAGAAGTTATCGGCCACCCGATTGCACACAGTAAATCGCCGTTGATCCACCAGTTCTGGCTCGACCGGCTTGGCATCGTGGCGCGCTATCAGGCGACCGACATCGAGCCAGAAAAGCTCGGCAATTATTTCGCCGAAAGGCGCGACGATCCGGCGTGGCGCGGCTGCAACATCACGATCCCGCACAAGATTGCCGCGCTGGAATTTGTAGCCGATCCCGGCGAAGTGCGTAATTCGATCGGCGCGATCAATACCGTGTTTCGTGACGAGGGGGGAATTCTCACTGCGACCAATAGTGATGCCGGTGGATTTTACGGACCGATTGCCGACCTGCCTCTGGTTGGTGAAACGGCAGTCGTTGTCGGCTCGGGCGGCGCTACACGCGCTGTGCTGTTCGCATTGGCGCAGGCCGATATCGGCGAGGTGGTCATTCTGGCTCGCAATGCTTTGCACGCAGCAGGATTGCTGGCGCATTTCGGTTTGAAGGGCAGAGTTCTGCCAATGGATGTTCGGCTGCCCGAGGCTGCGTTGCTGGTAAACGCAAGCCCGCTGGGCATGAAGGGGCAGGAACCGCTGATGCTTGATCTGTCACCGTTGCCTGACGATGCTCTGGTATATGATCTGGTCTATGCCCCGATTGAAACGCCTTTGCTAAAGGCAGCGCGGGCGCGCCAACTCGAGACTGTTGACGGGCTCGAAATGCTCGTCGGGCAAGCGGCAATTGCTTTCGAACTGTTTTTCGGAGTTGCTCCGCCCAATGACGGCGAAGACGAATTGCGCGCGAAATTACTGGCGTGAAGAGGCCCCTTATCATCGGGCTGACTGGCTCAATCGGAATGGGTAAATCAACGGTCGCTTCAATGTTCGCCGATGAAGGCATGGCGGTCTTCTGCGCTGACGCCGCTGTCCACGATATGCAAGCAGCTGGCGGCGAACTGGTGCATGAGATAGAATCGGCGTTCCCCGGGACGACCAGCGCAAATGGCGTCGACCGCAAGGCGCTTGGTGGAATTGTGCTGGGCGACAAGGATCGGCTGGCAAAACTCGAATTGATCATCCACCCGGCGGTCGCCCGGCGTCGCGCGGAATTCCTCCAACAAAACGCCAGCGCCGACATGGTGGTATTCGATATCCCGCTGCTGTTTGAAAAAGGCGGCCAGGCCCATGTGGACACTACAGTCGTGGTGTCTGCCCCAGCATCGGTCCAGCGAGAACGGGTATTGGCCCGCCCCGGCATGACCATCGACCGCTTCGAACATATTTTTGCGCTGCAAATGAACGATGCCGATAAGCGCGCCAGAGCTGACCATGTGATCGATACTGGCACGAGTTTGACCGAAACCCGGGCTCAGGTGCGTAAAATTATCAAAAGCTTGCGCGCAGGCCTTGCCTAATCCTGAAAACGGGTCGATATTCCAGCCAAGATGAGAGAAATAATCTTCGATACCGAAACCACTGGCTTTGATCCCCTCACAGGGGACCGCATGGTGGAAATAGGATGTATCGAAATGGTCGGCCGGATTATGACCGGAAACGTCTATCACGCCTATTTCAACCCCGAACGAGCGATGCCGTCTGCTGCTGAGAATGTGCACGGCCTCTCGGACAAATTCTTGTCGGACAAGCCGTTTTTCTCGCAAAAAGCAGACGAGCTGATCGAGTTTCTCGGCGATTGCCCTTTGGTCGCTCACAACGCCAGTTTCGACTTCGGCTTTCTCAACAGTGAATTGCAAAAATGCGGGCGCCAGCCGATTTCGCTCACCCGGATGGTCGATACCGTTGCAATGGCAAAAGTCCGCCATCCCGGCGCAAAGCTGTCGCTTGACGCGTTATGTACTCGCTACGGCATCGACCGCAGCCACCGCGTGAAGCACGGCGCGCTGCTCGATGCGGAACTTTTGGCTCATCTTTACATTGAACTCACCGGTGGTCGCCAGATCGGACTTGGCCTTGCCAATGATGACGAGACAGCCGCAATTGAATTTAATACATCTAATCTCATCCAGACATCGAGACCGTACCGCGAACCGCGGCCACATTCGGCCAGTGAGGCAGAGCTTGAACGCCACCATGCGTTTATGGCGGGCATCACCAACGCGATTTGGCTCGATACCGGGCGGGTAATTTAACCAAGGAGACTGGCTATGGATATCAGAGTTTCGGGGCATCAGGTTGAAACCGGCGAAGCACTGCAGGGCCATGTCGAGACGCGATTGTCCGGAATCGCATCGAAGTATTTTTCCAAGGCGCTGTCGGCGCACGGTACGTTCGGGCGCGGGCCGCATGACCGGTTTACCAGCGATATCGTGATGCACGTGATGCAGGGACTTGTTCTGAAAGGACGCGGCGAGGCGCAGACCGCGCATGTCGCGTTCGATCAGGCGGCTGAACGGATCGAAAAGCAGCTTCGCCGGTACATGCGCCGTCTTCAGGACCGACACAGCCAATCGGCGCATGCGCTTAAGGCAGAAGAAGCGGCTTATACCGTTTTTGAGGGCACAAACACCGAAGCAGAAGACGCAACACCTGACCACGCGGTGATAGTTGCTGAAATGAGCGTCGATATCCCTGAATCGACTGTATCTGACGCCGTCATGCTGATGGATTTGCGCAACACGCCTGCCTTGCTGTTCAAAAACACTGGAACAGGCAGGCATAATATGGTTTACCGCCGCGAAGATGGCACGATCGGGTGGGTTGAACCAAAATCTGCACCTTAGAATTCGGTTCGGATATTAAAATTCTTACAATTTAACAAACATTTGGGGTTTGCTTCCGGTTTTGAACCGGTCGCAATTGGACGAAATATGATTCGAATATCTTCAAGGCTCGCGGAGAAAGCCGTGTGCGCAGATTTGCATATAGCGAACAAATCCGAGCTTCTGACTCGACTTGCGGCGATTGCTGCCGAAAATTACGCGCTCGACGCAGACGCAGTTCATGACGGGCTGGTCGAGCGAGAACGGCTTGGACCAACGGGCTTTGGCGGGGGCACAGCGATCCCGCATTGCAAAGTGATCGGGATCGATACACCTGTCGCAGTATTCGCGAGGTTGGCAAAGCCAGTGGACTATAATGCGGTCGATGATGAGCCGGTCGATCTGATTTGTGCGTTGGTATCGCCAGCGCAAGACGGAGCTTCGCATTTGCGCGCACTCGCAGAAATCTCGCGTATGTTTCGCGACGAGAGGTTTCGTGGCCAGCTGCGTGGCGCCGCTAATGCAGGTGCGATGTTCGCGCTTTTGATGTTGCCCGAGGAGCGCGACGCAGCTTGATCGAGCCACGTCTCGCCAGCTCGGTACAGGTGTCTGCTTTTGTCCGGCTCGCCCAATCTGGAGGCGATTTTGCCGCAGTGCTTCGAACAGGTGATCCTGTTGCCGGAGCAATTATTTTGATAGGGCTTGTTCGCGGCAAAGACCCCGTGGTTTTTGAACGTTTTCCTTCAATCGACGGTGGATCGCCGTGGCAACAGATTGATCCGGATAGCGTAAAGGACGATACCGATGTTACCGCCCAGTGGAAAAAGAGGGCGGAACATGACCCCGATTTGTGGGTTATTGAACTGGACGTCGCATCGCCAGAACGCTTGGGCGGACTTTTGGCCGCTGCGACTTGACTTTGTTGCACTGCACAATAAATGCGCGGTAGCTGAGTAGCGAAGGTTGCAACGCGGGTTACAAAATGGGGTGCCCGGGCAAACACGCGAGTCGGATGCAACAAATAACAAGCTGAATAACAAGACCAAAGCCTGTTTGCTGGTGCCGCCGCAGTAAATTGTTGTCAAATGTCGAAATTTTTGAAGGCTGCGACTGTCGCGGCCATTTCTGTTACCCTCGGATCAGCCGTTTTCACCGCCGACCCGGGTTTTGCTTTTGGCAACAACCAAAGCACGGCGCTAGACGCTGAAACTATCATGATCGACCCGTCAACATTGGCTGCCGATCAAAATGCTGTAACGCTTGCCAAAGAGGGCAAGGTTACCGCCACTCTCGCCACTAATGGCGATATCGTTTTCACTCCCGGCAATGGCGGCGGTCCGACTATGGACCTTCCTAAAGATGCGTCGAATTTCGAAGATGAAGCGCCGGACGCTATGTCGGCCACTTCGCTGGCTCATTTGGTCCGGATGCAGGACACCAGCGGCGCACTTTCGGCTGAAGAGCATTGCCTCGCCGGAACCGTCTACTTTGAATCGAAAGGCGAATCTCTCCCCGGTCAACTCGCGGTGGCCCGCGTTGTCATGGCGCGAGCGAAGTCAGGGCGGTTTGCCTCCTCCCTCTGCGGCGTAGTCTATCAGAAAAGCCAGTTTTCGTTTGTACGCGGCAACAGCATGCCGCGAATTGATACTGGCAGTAAAAACTGGCGCAATGCAGTGGCAATCAGCCAGATTGCTTTGTCGAACAGCTGGAAAAGCCCCGTCGAAGGCGCATTGTTCTTCCACGCGCGCCGGGTTTCGCCAGGCTGGCGTCTGACCCGCTTGGGTTCGGTAGACAATCATATTTTCTATCGTTGAATTTTCTCCCACACGTAAAATCATAGAGGCCTCGATTTTGAGGCCTTTATTTTGTTCGCTTCATGTTCTACTCAACCGACATGGCAAGCAATCCGGCAATCGAGCTTTTTACGGGCGCACCGTCCGTCGCGCGCGGCGTCTCGCGGCTATTCCTGCGAAACCAGATCATGGTTCAGCCAGAGGTTGGTTTGCGCAATCACCGCCGCGCCGACTTGATGGGGATCAACCTAAAAGGCGAGATCATCATTGTCGAAATCAAATGCTCTCGGGCGGATTTGCTCGGCGACCAGAAATGGCCCGAATATCTGGATTATTGCGACCGGTTTTTCTGGGCGGTGCCTGCCGGTTTTGACATCAGACCGTTTGAAGGCGATGCGTTTCTGCCCGAACGGGCGGGGTTGATAATCGCCGATGCGTATGATGCCGAGATTGCACGTCCGGCAGCCTTGGTTCCGTTGGCGGCGGCAAGGCGAAAGGTCGAAACGCAGCGGCTGGCAAGGCTGGCGATGCGACGTTTGATGGGGATTGCCGATCCCGATCCGATTTTGGCCGAGATCGAGGCGGAATGACAGTCCCCGAGTTCAAGTCGTCTTCGGATTATACCAGATTGGTGACGAATACGCACGCTCTTGCGATTTGAGTTCGGTGCCGGGCAGCAATTTTGCACC
>JANPAM010000227.1:0-1864 GCA_031429915.1 Sphingomonadales bacterium
TGTTACTCTGCTCACTGCGCTTGGCATTTGGAGCGCCACGCAGCTCCCGATCGACGCCGTGCCAGACATCACCAACGTGCAGGTGCAGATCAATACCGAGGCCGAAGGTTTTTCGCCGCTGGAGGCCGAGCAGCGGATCACCTATCCGATTGAAACCGCGTTGGCTGGCGTTCCGAAGCTCAATTACACCCGCTCGGTATCGCGCTATGGCCTGAGCCAAGTCACCGTCGTGTTCGAGGACGGCACCGATCTCTATTTTGCGCGACAACTGGTCAACGAACGTTTGCAAGCTGCCAAGTCGCAACTGCCGCCCGGAATCGAGCCGCAAATGGGACCGACCGCGACCGGGCTTGGCGAAATATATATGTATTCGGTCACGCCCAAAAAGGGTGCGCGCAAGTCCGATGGCAGCGAATGGACGCCGACCGATCTCCGCACCTTGCACGACTGGGTTGTGCGTCCGCAAATGCGCAACGTGCCGGGCGTGGCAGAGGTCAACACCGTTGGCGGCTACACCAAGCAATATCATGTAACACCTAATGCCGAGCAACTCGCGGCGCTTGAAATTTCACTGTCCGATGTGGTTGATGCGCTCGAATCGAATAACGCAAATGCGGGCGCTGGCTATGTCGAGCGCGCTGGCGAACAAGTCCTGATCCGCGTGCCGGGACGGGCCGAAACCGAAACCGACCTGTCCCAAATCATCGTTGCCAACCGCGGCGGTGTGCCGATCCGCGTTGGTGACATCGCCGAAGTCGTGATCGGGTCTGAACTGCGCACGGGCGCTGCGACCGAAAACGGCAAAGAGATTGTGCTCGGCACGATTTACATGCTGACCGGCAGCAATCCCCGCATCGTGGCAAAAGCGGCGGCTGAACGGCTGGAGGCGGTCAACAAGTCACTGCCTTCGGGCATTGTCGCACAGCCGCTTTATGATCGTACCGAACTGGTTGAACGCACGATTGCGACGGTCGAGAAAAACCTCGCCGAAGGTGCATTGCTGGTTATTCTCATCCTGTTCTTGCTGCTCGGCAATGTCCGTGCAGCGCTGATAACTGCCGCCGTCATTCCCATAGCGATGTTGATGACGCTGACCGGCATGATGGCAGGGCGCGTCTCTGCCAACTTAATGAGCCTTGGCGCGCTCGATTTCGGATTGATCGTCGATGGCGCGGTCATCATCGTAGAAAATTGCTTGCGGAGATTGGGCGAAGCCCAGCACAAGGCTGGCCGACTGCTTGATCGAGACGAACGTTTTAGCCTTGTCGCAAAAGCCAGTAGCGAAGTGATCCGCCCGTCCATCTTTGGCGTTATCATCATCACGGTGGTTTACCTGCCGATATTCGCTTTATCGGGTATCGAGGGCAAAACCTTCCATCCGATGGCGATCACCGTGATGCTGGCGCTCACAGCGGCGATGTTGCTGTCCCTAACCTTTGTGCCTGCCGCTATCGCGATGTTTGTGACGGGCAAGGTCGAAGAGAAAGATAATCGCATCATGGCGTGGGCGCGCGCACGTTATGCGAGCATTTTGGACCGCACCGTGATGCACGGCAAAGCGCTGATAGCCGCAGCCATCGTGCTGGTTGCGCTCAGCGGATATGGCGCAACCCGGCTGGGTTCTGAGTTCATACCCAACCTAGATGAAGGCGATATAGCGATGCACGCCTTGCGCATCCCCGGCACGAGCCTTGGCCAAGCCGTACAGATGCAGGAATCGCTTGAAAAGCGTATTAGCCAGTTCCCCGAAGTCGAGCGGGTATTTGCCAAAATCGGGACAGCAGACGTTGCCACCGACCCGGTTCCGCCATCGGTCGCCGATAATTTCATCATGCTCAAAGACCGGAGTGAATGGCCCGATCCG
>JANPAM010000228.1:0-4047 GCA_031429915.1 Sphingomonadales bacterium
CCTCGGCGAGTTCGAACAGGTGTGCACCGGCCGCCACCTTGCGAATATGGCTGGCCCGTTTGGCGAGTGCAGGATCGTCCACAGGCCGTTTTGCCAGTAATGCCTCGGCGTCGTCGGCGGTTGTCGGATCGGCATTGATCGCAATGTTCAGATCGAGCCCGAAGGGCAAAGGCGCGACAATCTCCCACCCGCGTGAAACGGCCTGATCGACCGCGATTAAATCAGCGCCATGCGACAATAATGACAACAGGCGGGTTGTGCCCACTGCGTCGTCAGTGGCTTTTGAAGCTGCGTCGGCGGCATTGAAAAGCGAAGCCAAGGCCGTCTCGATAGCGACTCGATTGGCAGCAAAGGCAGCGTTGCTTTCGCGGTGGCCGGTTATCGCAATGCACAACCGGGTGGGTGGCAAGCCAATCATATGGGACGGTGCTGCCGTTTTTTTGCTCATGACGCCAACTTAGCAACGGCTGCGATGGCGACAAGTCATTAGTTGTCGACCCGCACCTAAGTAAAATGTCTTGTGTAACCACCGATAAAGAATAAGATTGTTTTCCCGGCGGGTCGCACTCTCTGGCACAAACGAACGACGCGGATGGGTATTGAAAGTCAGGACGGCAAAGCGGATAATCTCGGGGAAGCGACCGTTTTCCTGAGCTATTCGCGTGACGACCAGAAACGCGCATTGCCGATTATCAAACTTCTCGAAGCTGCCGGTTTTTCGGTTTGGTGGGATGGCTTGATCGAAGGCGGCGCCCGGTTTTCGCGAACAACCGAAGACGCGCTCGAGCAGGCTGCGGCGATTGTCGTTTTGTGGTCAGCAACCTCCAACCACTCGCATTGGGTGCAGGACGAGGCGACACGCGGGCGCGATCGCAAATGTCTGGTTCCGCTTTCGATTGATGGCAGCGAACCACCGCTAGGGTTCCGGCAGTTTCAGGTCATCGATGCACGCCCCGCCAAGGTTAAGCCAAACACCCCCGAAATGCTGAATCTAATCCGCGCAGTGTCGGCTTTGCATGAAGGGCCGCAACGACGGCCCATGCCCGAGTCGCCCAAGCGTGGCACTATCGACCGCAGACAGATGCTGATCGGCGGCGGTGTTTTGGGTGTTGCTGCCATAGGCGGCGCGGCGTGGCTGACCGGTCTTATCGGTGGTAAACCGGTTGCTGCGGCAAGCGTCGCGGTAATGCCGTTCGACAACTTGAGCGGTGACCCAAAACAGGCCTATTTCTCCGATGGCCTTGCCGCCGAAGTGCGTTCCGAATTGACCCGTAACGCATTGCTTAAGGTCGCGGCACAGACATCGTCGAACAGTTTCCGTGACCACGCGGGCGACGTCAAAAGTATCATGCAAAAGTTGCAGGTCGCGTATCTGCTTGAGGGTGACGTCCGCCGCGACGGTGACAATGTCAGAATTTCGACCCGGCTGATCGACCGAAGCGGTTTTGAGAAATGGTCCGAGCGTTTTGACCGGAAAATGTCCAACATCTTCGAAATACAAAGTGAAATTGCGGCTGCAATCGCATCGCAGTTGTCGGCGCAGATCGACGGCAAAGCGAACGGCGGAAAGCCCGATATTGCCAAGACTGGCGGCACCGAGAGTGTTGCCGCGTTCGACGCGTATTTGCGCGGCAAAGACTTATTTGATGCGGGCATCGACGAAGCGAGCGACCGGATGGCGCTGGCAAAATTTGACGAGGCGATTTTGGCCGATCCCAACTACGCTGCCGCCCACGCCGCACGCTCGCGGTCGATCGCTGTCATGGCAAATCAATATGGCGGCGATTTGAAAGCGCAATATGCGAAGGCTGTAGCTGCCTCGCGGCAGGCGGTGGCACTGGCACCGCAATATGCCGAAGCACATTCGGCGCTCGGCTTTGCCTTGGCTTCGGGCCAGATGAACTTGCGCGCGGCACGCCAACCTTATGAAACGTCGCTGAAGCTTGGCAGTGGCGACGCCGACATATTAAGCCGCTACGCAATTTTCCAGTCGCGGCTGAAACGCTTTGGTCCAGCGCGGGAAGCGATAGCACGGTCGCTCGCGCTTGATCCAGTAAACCCGCGCACGCTTCGGACGATTGCTTCGATCAACTACGCCGCTGGTGATTATCCCAAAGCGCTCGATGCCATGAAACGGGCCCTCGCGCTCAACCCTAAACTTGGCGGTGCCAATGCTGTTATCGGCAGCGTGCAGTATATGATGGGTGATATCGACGCAGCCGAAGCATCGTACGTCGCCGAAAAAAACCGGCTATTCGGCCTGACCGGCCTAGCTATTGTGGCACAGCGCAAGGGCAACACGGCGCAGGCACAAAAGCTCTTGGGCGAACTCATTGCCGAAAATGGCAGCAACAGTCTTTACCAGCAGGCGCAGGTTTATGCGCAGTGGGGCAACGTACCAAAGTCGATCAACGCGCTGAGCGACGCGCGCGCTGCGGGTGATGGCGGACTTATCCAGATGTACTATGATCCGTTGCTGACACCAGTCCGCGGCGAGCCCGAATTTTCGCGTTTGCTTAAAGACATAGGTTTCGTGTAAATTGGTATTTCTTACAACAGGAGGGAATGGTTATGCGTAGGATTTTTACTGCAATCATGATGATTTCGGCACCTTTGGCGCTTGCGGCGTGCGGGGAGAAAGCGGCCGAGCCCGAAGAAACGATGGTCACCGAGGAAACGGTAGTTGAAGAGCCAGCGATGGATGCCACGGCTCCGGCTGCTGACAATCTCGTCGACGAAAAAGGCGATGCGACCGAGCGTGGTGGTGATGGCACCGAACGCGGTGACGCGACCGAGCGCGGCGACGCAACCGAACGAGGCGATGCAACCGAGCGCGGTTCCGAAGAAAAATAATGCGCTAAAGGGCAGCGGTGGCGCTCGACTGCGCCACCGCTCCTACTTTTCGAAGTAGCCTTTGCTCGCCAGTTTGGCCTTGGCGATCCAGTCCTGATAGGCCGATACCCGCATGTAAACGCCGGGGATGCCTTTATACGCGCAGCCGATGCCGAACGCGACGACGCCGACAAGCACGCGCTCACCCTTTTGTAACCGGGTCAACGGGCCGCCGCTGTCGCCGATGCACGAATCCTTGCCCGGATCGGCTGAACCCGCGCACAGGCTTTTTGCGGTCCAGATATCTTTATAATCAGGTGCGTGCTTGCAGACCGTATCGGCACGGTAATTGATCGCGACCTGCCGGAGGATGACGGGGTTGTTCTGCACCCGGTTGCCGCTGTCCATCCGGTTGAACGACACCCTGTCACGCGCGCCCGTAAAGCCCCATCCGGTTACCCGCAATTCTTCGTTTGCGTATAATTTGGGGTCACGGGCGAGGTGCATCGGAACCTTCGCCAGACGGCCCGCAGCGATTAGCTTTGCGATCTGCCCATCATCGCGCACCTTGATGAGCGCGACATCGTTCTTGCCCTTGCTGTAAGCGATATGCTTGACCGCCGTGTCGATGGCAAACGTCGCGCCGCCGACTCTCAGATTTTGCGTTCCCATCCGAACCCGCCGGTCGGTCATGAAATTGCTACCCTTTGGCACATTCAGGCAGTGCGCTGCAGTCAGTATCCAGCCGTCGCCGATATACGAACCACCGCACCGGTGGCTCAATTCGTAATCGTCGCGTTTGGCGATGTAGATTTTATCGGGATGGCCGTCGGCGAGCTTGTTGTCTCTGATAAGATCGGCTTCATTATATTTCACCGTAGAGTAAATCTGTATTTGCCAGAGAGCAGAGCCGGGTTCGGCGGGATCGCCGCCGACAATCCTACTATCGTCGTCCTCTTGTTCAATTGCGGGCGGGGCCACTATTTCTGGCTCGACTTGGGCCATGCCGCTGGCCGAAACGAGTAATCCCGCTAGTACCCAATATTTCATCCCGCATCCTCCCTCACTCGACATAAACTGTTTCGACAATCGCGGTCCAGTTGCCGACCTTTGCCGTGTCGGCGCTGGTCTTGCCTTTGTTGGCATCGCACAAAAGCCGTTCCAATGCGCTGCTGCATGCGGAGCCGCGCGCATTGGTGCCGTCCTGTTCAAAAG
>JANPAM010000229.1:0-4301 GCA_031429915.1 Sphingomonadales bacterium
GCCGCCGCCGCGCATTTCGGACAGCCGTACCTTCACCCCGCGCCGCGCCAGTTGCCAGGCCGCCTCGCACCCTGCAAGGCCACCGCCGATAATATGCACGTCATAGGATTTGCTCATGGCGGCGCGGCTATCAAAATTTCTTTGCGCTGCACAGGCAAAAGCGGCAGTAAAGGGCGATGGGGCAAGATTTAGCGCATAAACGACCTTGGCTGTTGGCCAGCCTGCTGGCAGGGCTAAGCTATCCGGCAACCTGGCTGTTGCTGCCCATCGACGGCAATCTGATCGCGATCATCTGGAAGATGGCGGCGGTTGGCCTGCTGGTGCCCTTCGCACTGCGGCGACACCATGAGGGCGAGTTTGTTCTGCTGGCGATCATGCTGGCTTTTTATGCGCTTGGTGACGGGCTGATCGAACTGAGCCTGATTTACGGCGCGCTGGCGTTCGCAGCGGGGCATATGGTCGCAATCTGGATCTATGCCAAGCACCGCCGGGTTGGCGCTATGTTCAGCCAGAAGCTGTTTGCAATTACGCTTTTCGTGTTGGCGCCGTTTATCGCATTTTTCCTTCCCGGCGACGCGGAAGCCGGCATTCAGGTTGCGGGCTACAGCGTCATCCTGTCGGCGATGGCCGCGATGGCATGGAACAGCAACTTCCCCCGCTACCGCGTCGGCACCGGCGCTGTGCTGTTTATAATCTCCGACCTGTTGATCTTCGCGCGATTGGGACCGCTGGCCGAATCGGAATTCGTCAGCATCGCGATCTGGTATCTCTATTATTTCGGCGTGCTGATGATTGCGGTCGGCATCGTGCAAACACTGGTGAAGCGCGGGCATTTTTCCGAAGCTGAGGAAGTCGGGTAAAGGGCTTCGGCGCAATTTTTGATCAGCTGTCGCCGTAATTTTCGCCTTCTTCGTGTCTTTGTGCGAACTAATCCTCTCTTTGCCGATAAAAGAAAGAATTTCGCGCGAAGGTCGCGAAGGAGCGAAGAAGAGCGCGAACGGGTCGTGCAAACCCGCGCATAGCGCATTTCATTTCTGACAATAAATTTGAAAGGTGTGCCAGATGATAAATGGCCCTTCCGGCAGGCGCTACATCTTCGCGCCTCTTCGCATCTTCGCGACCTTCGCGCGAAATAAATATCCTGAGTTATCGGCGTAATTTAACTTATAGTGTTAATATTACAGTGTGTTGTAGCTAATTGACAAATAACGCTATCCTACAAATAACCATATCGGTTATCTGAGTCGCATCAGCTAGCTGCGGTCATGAACGCAGATTATTGATGAAAGACGCGACGGGGTTAGCGAAAGCTGCCCTTTAGCAAACGGTCGGCGCGAGAGGAGCGTGGTTCCGAACAGGACCGCAAACCCCAAGCGAAAACACGATTTCGGATATGGCTAGTCACGCTCTCAAGGCAAAGACGATGCCCCGCCCTTGAAAAAGGCGGCCTGGCGGAATTTGAGAACCTTAGCCCGCCAGCTAAGTATCCGCGATCTTAAAGGCGGCCCCGGAACCGGCGTTGGTGGAATAACGGGCCTTAATCAGAACAAAGCCATTAACCGGAAGCACCCCTACCGCTTCCGCGCCGACCGTCTTTCTCTTCCTCCGGGTGACAAGGGAGAACTGTGCCGAAATTCTTGATCTATATTGTGTTCCTGAAATTTCAGATGGTCCGGCTTGATAGTCCGGCGCTTTTTATGATAATGCTACTTCATGAAAAACATTCAAATCGCCTTGCCCGATGATCTGGCTCGCGACGCTGCGGAGGCGGGTTTGCTTGATTCTGCGCAGTTGGAGGCCATGTTGCGTGCCTCGTTGAAACAGATGGAAGGCGGACTTTCGTCGGATAACGCCTTGGCACGCGCCGCGACCATGACGAGCGCAACGGCATTTGCTGCTATTTGGAACAATCCCGAGGACTCTGCCTACGATGCCCTTTGATCCCAGTGTTTTGGGCTTTGGTGATATAATTTTGGTTCCGTTTCCGTTTACCGATCAAAGCAGCAGCAAAAAGCGACCCGCCGTGATCATCAGTTCAGCGCGATACAACAACGAGCGTCCGGATTTCATTATCATGGCAATCACCAGCCAAATCAGGTTGCAAAGCCAGTTTGGTGACGCCGTGGTTACTGATTGGGAGGCAGCAGGATTACTCAAGCCATCAGCAATTAAGCCTGTAGTAGCGTCGATAGAGCAGAGTTTGATGATAAATAAGTTAGGCAGGCTTGAATTGGCCGACATCACTGCGCTTAAACACGTTCTTGCTAATATTATTGAATTTTGATCAGATCCGTTGGCAAATGTTTCGGAAATTCAGAATTGCTTACTTAACATTCGGCGTTGGCCAGCAGCATTGCGACACCGAGGGCGATCACCGCGATTAGAGTATTGACAAGTACCCAAGTATGGGCTCGATTATGGGCCGCCCAGCCACCCTCGGTAAGCCGATTTTGTTGAATGCGAATTATCTGGCGAAAAAAGAAATTCGTCAAGTTGGCGAGTTGGCAAATCAGCATGGAGCAGTTCCACCCATCCACGCATCAGACATGTCTGCAAATCTGCCTCAACATGATCACTGCGTTGTAGTGCCAGCTCTATTACCCATACATTACCTGGACCTTTAATGGCGACGCGCTGTCGCGCTAATCCACGCAATACCTTATGTATTCGGCGTTCCCGCTTCCAAGTGTTGAAAAAGTCTGCGACCACTATTTTAATTAGCCTTCTGCACCATTCGAAGTCACAGCATCGTTCACTTCTCCATCGTCCCCTTCATCACTATCATCAATCTTCGCAGCACCAACGACATGCTCGTCATCGCCAACGTTGAATAACCGCACACCCGCCGTCCCACGCCCCAGCACCCGCAAACTATCCAGCGGCATCCGGATCAGTTTTGCCTGGTCGGTGACCAGCATCAACTGGTCGCCCTTGGTTGCGGGGAAGCTGGCCACGACAGGCCCGTTGCGCTCGATATTGTCGATGTTGGTGATGCCCTGACCACCGCGGCCTGTCCGCCTGTAGCCATAGGCCGATGACAGTTTGCCGTAGCCGTTGGCGCAGACTGTTAGGATGAATTGCTCGGCTTCGGCCATTGCTTCGATGCGTTCAGCGGGCAGGGTAGGTTCGCCTTCGCGCTCGGGTTTCCACGGGGCGAAACGCAGGTAATCCTCGCGTTCTTCGGGTGTGGTGCCGACGCGGTGGAGGATCGATAGCGAGATGACTTCATCTCCCTTAGCCAGCTTCATCGCGCGAACGCCGGTTGAATTACGGCTCTGGAATTCGCGAATGTCGTCGGCGGCGAAGCGGATGGCCTTGCCGCATTTACTTGCCAGCAGAACGTCATCGTCTGCCGAAAGCAACTCGACGCCGATCAGCCGGTCGTCGGCATCTTCGCCCTCGAATTTCATCGCGATCTTGCCGTTTGACGGCACGTTGGCGAAAGCATCCATGCTATTGCGGCGGGCATAGCCATTGGCGGTGGCGAATACCACTGAGAGCCCGCCCCATTCGGCTTCGTCCTCGGGCAGCGTCAAGACGTTTGAAATGACTTCGTCTTCGCCGAGCGGCAGCAGATTGACCATCGGCCGACCGCGCGTTTGCGGGCCGCCTTCGGGCAATTTCCAGACCTTAAGGCGGTACACCTTGCCGATGTTGGAGAAGAATAACACCGGCGTGTGCGTTGACGTCACGAACAATTCGGTGACCGCATCCTCTTCCTTGGTCGCCATACCAGCACGGCCTTTGCCGCCACGGTTTTGCGCGCGGAAGGTGGCGAGCGAAGTGCGCTTGATGTAACCGCCGTGGGTGACGGTCACGACCATTTCCTGACGTTCCATCAGATCTTCGTCGTCGAGCCCGTCCCAGCTGTTGGTAATTTCGCAAAGCCGCGGGGTCGAGAATTCGGCGTCGATGGCGACCAGCTCTTCGCGAAGCACCGCGTAGAGCTTCACGCGGTCGCCTAAGATTGCGAGGAAACCTTCGATATTGACCGCAAGTCCTGATAATTCCTTGCCAATTTCGTCGCGGCCAAGTGCGGTGAGGCGATGCAGGCGCAGTTCCAGAATAGCGCGGACTTGCAAATCGCTAAGCTGATAGCTGTCGCCTGTGATGTCGGCTTCGACCGCCTCGACAAGCTTGATGTAAGGCGCGATTTCGGCAATCGGCCACTGCCGCGCCACCAGCGCTGCGCGTGCTTCGGCGGGGCTAGCTGACCCTCGAATGATCCGGACTACTTCGTCCAAATTGGTAACTGCAACGACCAGCCCGAGCAACAAATGCGCTCGTTCGCGGGCCTTGTT
>JANPAM010000230.1:0-2473 GCA_031429915.1 Sphingomonadales bacterium
AACGACAACATGGCCGAATTCGACCGACTTAACGACACCGGTGATAATTTCGCCGGTGCGGTCTTTGAATTCCTCGAACTGGCGCTCGCGTTCTGCGTCACGCACCTTCTGGAAAATGACCTGCTTCGCCGACTGGGCATCAATGCGCCCCAGATCGACGGCGGGCAGCGGATCGACGATAAAGTCGCCAACCACGGCACCCTTTTGCAGCTTGTCGGCCTGCTTCAGATCGACCTGCTTGAAATAATCCTCGACCTCCTCGACCACCTCGACAACGCGCCACAAGCGAAGGTCGCCGGTCTGCGTATCGAGCTTTGCGCGGATGTCGTTTTCGGCACCATAACGAGCCCGAGCGGCACGCTGGATCGCTTCTTCAAGCGCCTCGATGACAATCGCTTTGTCGATCATCTTTTCGGTTGCAACCGCGTTTGCAATCGCGAGCAATTCGGCCTTGTTGGCGGCGATAGGATTAGCCATTATACGTCTTCCTCAAAGTCTTCGGTTGTTTCATCTTGCTCGATCACGTCGGCACCGTCTGACTTGACCGGCGCAGTTGACGCAATCAGGCGGTCTGTCAAGAGCAGCTTGGCGGTTGCGATGTTCGAAAAGGCAAAGTTCAGCCGTCCGTGCTTGCGGTCGTCAATGGCAATCATGTCGCCATCGAGACCCGCCAAATCACCGCGTAATTGCATCCGGCCATCTACGGCTTCGATGACCACAACGCGCGCCTCATGCCCGACCCAGTCGCCAAAATCGGACAGCCGCGTCAACGGCCGGTCAATGCCCGGCGAGCTTACTTCAAGCCGGTAGGCTTCTTCGATTGGGTCAAGTTCGTCAAACCGGTCGGATATGCGGCGTGACAGCTCGGCACAATCCTCGATCACCAACTGCCGGGTCTCGGGCCGCTCGGCCATTATCTGCAACGTAGGCTCGTCGCCCTTCATCCATTTCACTCGCACCAATGCAAGCCCAAGCGCTTTCGCTTCGGGTTCGATGATCGCGGTCAAGGCATCAAGATCGGGCAAATTCGTCTTTCAATGTTGGTAACATGCAAGCGTTCAGCGCCGGCCCCTTGCGGCGCCAGCCCCTCTAAAGTTTCGCAATGTCGGGATTGACGGTCAGATAGTGCCGCCGATGAAATATTGCAACCGGTTAAATAGCCGCTGCTTGCAACCAACCGAAGCAATGCCTAGTTTGCCAACACCAACTCTTTTGAAAGCCATCCCCCATGCGCCGTTCAGCCTTTTTGATTGCCGCCTCGTTCTTCGCGTTCGCCTGTCAGTCCGGCAGTCAGACCGGAGCCATTGCCGCCACCAGCGACAAGCCTTTCATTACCACAGTAGTGGCCGATTTTGACGAACCTTGGGCGATGACATTCCTGCCCAAAACGAACCAGGCGCTCGTTACCGAGAAAAAGGGCAAACTGCTGCTTTGGAAGTCCCAAAGTGAAGTGATCGAGGTCGGCGGTGTTCCAAAGGTGGCCTATGGCGGTCAGGGCGGCTTGGGTGACGTCGTCCTTCATCCCGATTTTGCCAACAACCGTTTTGTATATCTCAGCTTTGCCGAGGCGGGTGAAGGCGGCTTTGGTGCTGCGGTTGCGCGTGGCAAGCTGGACGCTGCAAATGGCAAAGCTGCGCTTACCGACGTTCAGGTGATTTGGCGACAGGAACCTAAGGTATCGGGCCGCGGCCATTACGGCCACCGCCTCGCCTTTGGTCCCGATGGAATGCTGTACATCAGCAGCGGCGAGCGCGAGAAGTTCGATCCCGCACAGGATCTCAACCAGAATCTCGGCAAGATCGTTCGGCTGACCGATGGCGGCATGGTGCCTTCGGACAATCCATTCTACGATCAGGGCCGCGTGAAATCACAGGTCTGGTCATATGGTCACCGCAATCCGCTAGGCATCGCATTCGATGCGCAAGGTCGGCTTTGGAATCAGGAAATGGGTCCGAGGCACGGCGATGAATTGAACCTTGTCAAAAAGGCCGCAAATTATGGCTACCCCAAGGTTTCAAACGGCAACCATTATGATGGACGCGATATTCCCGACCACAAGGCAGGAGACGGTTTCGAAGCACCCAAAGTGTTCTGGGACCCCGCAATTTCGCCCGGCGGGCTGATGATCTATTCGGGCAATCTGTTCAAGAGTTGGAAAGGCAGCGCGTTCATTGGCGGGCTGGGTGCAAAAGCGCTGATCCGCGTCAAACTGAACGGCGAGAATGCCGTCAAAGCCGATCAATGGGACATGGGCGCTCGCATTCGTGAAGTAGAGCAAGGTCCGGACGGCGCTATCTGGTTGCTCGAGGATGAGCGCGGCGGATCGCAGGGAAGGTTGCTTAAGCTGACGCCGAAGAAATAACCATTCGTGCTGAGCTTGTCGAAGCACTGGTTGCGCAACCAACCCCTTCGACAGGCTCAAGGCGAACAGATTTGAGGGACCTCCCTAGGGAGCCGCAGTCACCGTACCGGA
>JANPAM010000231.1:0-2743 GCA_031429915.1 Sphingomonadales bacterium
CATTTCGGAACGCGGCAAGATTGTCCCGTCGCGTATCACCGCCGTATCGGCAAAAAAGCAGCGTGAGCTGGGCCAGGCTATCAAGCGCGCCCGTCAAATCGGCCTGCTTCCCTATGTCGTGAAGTAAGGAGCAGAACCATGGAAATCATTTTGCTCGAACGGGTCGAAAAACTCGGCGCCATTGGCGACGTTGTTATGGTGAAGGACGGCTATGCCCGTAACTTCCTGCTTCCCAACAAGAAAGCACTTCGTGCCAACGCCGCAAACCGCAAGGTTTTTGAAGCGAACCGCTCGAAGATCGAAAGCGACAACGCGTCGCGTCGTGATGAAGCGACCACCGCGTCGGCAAATGTCGAAGGCAAGCAGATCGTTCTGATCCGTGCCGCTTCGCAAACCGGCCAGCTGTACGGTTCGGTTTCGGTTCGCGACATCACCGACGGTTTGAACGAACAGGGTGCCGGCGTGCTGAAAAGCATGATCGTGCTCGAACGTCCGATCAAGACATTGGGCGTGTTCAACGTCCGCGTTGTGCTTCATCCTGAAGTCACCGTGATCGTTGAAGTCAACGTTGCGCGCTCCGACGACGAAGCCGAACTGCAGAAGAGCGGCGTCAATGTCCTCGACCAGATGTTTGAAGCCGAACAGGCCGAAATCGCTGCCGAAGCCATCGAAGCCCAGGTTGAAGCTGAAGTCGCCAGCGATGCTGCCGACGAAGCCGAAGCCGCTGCAAACGCAAAACGCCGTGAAGAACAGGCTGCGGCTAAGGCTGCTGCCGAAGCTGACGGTGGGTTGTCTGCGGAAGCAGGCGACGACGCTTAAGCTTTCGATGTAAGAGTTCAAAGAGCCGCCTAGTCGCAAGACCGGGCGGCTCTTTTGTTGCACCAACCGTTCGACTCTAAACTTTGTCATTCCCGCGAAGGCGGGAATCCATGGCCTGACCGTTTCGCTTGAGCCGACAGTTCAGACCATGGATCCCCAATCAAGTTGGGAATTGACGTGACCCCCAACTATCATCCAGTTTTGATTAGAGCCTCGGCGTTGTTGTTACCCATGCGGGCGTGTGAAGCAAGGGGCTGCGTAGCGTAGCCTCCGGCTATGCGGAGCGAAGCAGCCCCTTGCTTTTTCAGTTCAGCGGCGAACGCCGCTGGAGTGGCATATCCGAGCGACGAGTGTGGCCGCCCGGTGTTATAATCCTCGGCCCATGCGGCGATCGTCTCCCGTGCATGGGCAAGGCTGGTGAACAACGTCTCGTTGAGCAACTCGTCACGCATCCGCCCGTTAAAGCTCTCGACGAACGCATTCTGGGTCGGCTTGCCCGGCGTGGTGTAATGCCATTCGATTCCGGCCTCGCCGCAATATTCGAGTACCGCGTTCGAAGTCAGCTCGGTGCCATTGTCGCTGACGATCATGCCGGGCTTGCCGCGCACTGCGACCAACTCTTTGAGTTCGCGTACCACGCGCTTGCCCGAGATCGAGGTGTCAGGAATCGCCGCCAGGCACTCTCGCGTCACATCATCAACCACGTTGAGCACTCGAAACCTGCGTCCTGTCACAAGCTGGTCATGCACAAAGTCGAGGCTCCAGCGCTGGTTCGCAAGCGCGGGAACCGGAGCAGGCGCACGGCTGCCAACCGCCCGTTTGCGTCCCTTTCGTCTGCGAACAGTCAGCCCTTCCTCGCGGTATAACCGCTGGGTCTTCTTGCGATTGATCATGATGCCATCGCGCCGCAGCAGGATATGCAACCGTCGATAGCCGAACCGGCGACGCTGATGCGCCAGTTCGCGCAGCCTCTCCCGCAGTGCGCCGTCGTCATCCCGGCGAGAGCAGTAGCGAATGACCGTCCGATCTGCCCCGACAACCTGACACGCCCGCCGCTCGCTGACATCAAGCAGGGCCTGAAGATGCGCGACCGCTTCTCGCTTTGCAGCGGGCGTCACCATTTTTTTGACAGCAGGTCCTTCAGACCCGCATTGTCCAGCATCGCATCGGCCAGAAGCCGCTTGAGCTTCCCGTTCTCGTCCTCAAGCGCCCGCAACCGCTTGGCCTCGGACACCTCCAGCCCGCCATACTTGGACTTCCAGTTGTAAAGCGTTGCTTCCGACACACCGTGTCGGCGGGCAAGATCAGCCGCCTTAGCACCCGCCTCCGCCTCCCGCAGCACACCGATAATCTGTTCTTCCGTAAATCGTGATCGCTTCATCGTCCGTCCTTCTCTCAAGGGCCGGACTCTAATTATAAATGGAGGGAATTTAAGGGGTCACGTCAGCTCAAATCCAGCTGAACATAATATTCTACGACCGATATCCTTCGGCTTCAACAAAATAGGATATTGCCCACAGGTTAGCGCGCTGAGGGCACAAAATTAAATTCTAAATATTTAATCAAAATCATCTTAAGTAGCAGTCATTAGAAGCCATCAAAGCTTGAATAAACTCTGAATACACTCTGATACACATTAAAAACCTAAACAAACTAACAGGTGATTGTTTTCTAGGGACTAGAGAAATGGTATGTTTCGCTTTGGACGCTATGCTTGTTAAAAATAATAAGTATAAGACTTAGTAAATATCTGGCCATTTTAGTTGAAACTTTTATAGGATTAAAAAATTGGGAGCAATATAAGTAAAGGTAATTGCTTACAAATAATCAGTCAGAAATAGTGGTAACTAAATATCATGGCTTGTGCTATCCATAACTGTCAAGCAAGAATATACATCTATACCGCAAGTCTGACACTGATTGA
>JANPAM010000232.1:0-1838 GCA_031429915.1 Sphingomonadales bacterium
ACTTCGGCCTTGCCGCTCGACACCGCCTTGAACATATCGCTGTCGGGGATGAGGCACAGCCGCTGCTCCCACGGTCCGTAGCTCGGTGTGAAATGGGTATCGACATCGACAGAAGCGGGTAGTTCCGCACGCGCCATACTGATCAGTTTGGTGCCCATTTTGGCGGGGTTTTTGCGCGCATACCAATACGCAAACCGCTGCATGTTGATGTTGCGGAACCGAGTGATTGCATAAGCCAATTTCTCCGGAAAGATCTTCCGCATCTTGCCTGAAAACGGGTCTCTTGCAGGACGCGATACCATGTAAGTTGGCGAGCGCTGGAGCATTGTAACCTGAGCGCCTTCTTCGGCCATCACCGGCACGATAGTGACTGCGGTCGCGCCTGACCCGATGACAGTGACGTTCTTGCCTTTATACTCAAGATCGTCAGGCCAATGCTGCGGATGGATGATCTGACCGCCAAAATCGGCGCTGCCGGGGAATTCGGGTGTGTAGCCCTTGTCATAATCATAATAGCCAGCGCACATGAACAGAAACCGCGCAGCGAACTTGCGTTCGGCCCCGCCACCGGTCGCCTGCGCCGTGACATGCCAACGCGCGTCCGTCGTTGACCAATTTGCCGACATAACGCGGTGGCCGAAATGAATATGTTGGTTGATCTTATACTCGACCGCAGTTTCATGGACATATTCGTGGATGGCTGTGCCGTCTGCTATGGTCTTTTCGTGGAGCCATGGTTTGAATCGGTAGCCCAAAGTATGCATGTCTGAGTCCGACCGGATGCCCGGATAGCGGAACAAGTCCCAGGTGCCGCCCATATCGGCGCGCTGCTCGACAATCGCATAGCTCTTGTTCGGGCATTGCATTGTCAGATGCGCCGCAGCGCCGATGCCCGAAAGTCCAGCGCCGACGATCAGTACATCAACCGTGGTTTCCTGTTGGAAGGCCGCATCAGCCATACTAATCACTCTCCTAATCGCTCGATTAAAAGCTTAGTGACATCGTTGCACTTTGCAACTGGCTTTCGCAGCGGCGACAGGGCAGACGGGCGACAGGTTTTCAGGACACTCAATGGCGCGCACAGCATTTCGGTTTCTATTGGCGGCGGCCTATCTGGTCGCAGGGGTAGCGCATTTGCACTCGCCGGGTGGCTTCCTTCAAATCACCCCAGGCTGGGTGCCGTCCCCCGATGCCGTTGTCGCGCTCACAGGCGTCGCCGAGATTGCCGGAGCAATTGGTTTGATGTTTCCGCGGTTCCGTTATGCAGCGGGCATTGGACTGGCGCTCTACGCGCTTTGTGTCTGGCCAGCGAACATCAACCATGCACTGAATGACATCGCTATCGGCGGGCGTGACTTGAGCTGGTGGTATCACGGCCCACGCCTGATATTGCAGCCGGTCGTCATCTGGCTTGCCCTATGGGTTGGGAACGTCACCGACTGGCCCTTTCGAAAATCCAGTTAACGGTGGACCCGAATTCTGTTACGTTGGTTGTAGTGGGAATTCGAAGGAGTACTACGATGCACAAGGACGGGGATCATATCGACGTCACCGAAGTAGAGGCAAGCGCTGGTGTCAAAAATCACGGAGTGCGGTATGTGTTGGCCATCTCGTTAGCGTTGGCGGTCATTGCGCTTTCAATTATGTGGATGACAGGCGCAGTTGTAAACTGACTCTTGAAAGCCGGTCTGCAGCAAACCAAATGAAAACGGCCTGCAAAGTTGCGGGTTGTTCGAGTATCAGGAGTTTCCCTCAATGAACCAAGCCGCCGGAATGCCATGCCCCGTATGCAAAGTCGCACTCGTCATGAGCGACCGTCAGGGGATCGAGATCGATTA
>JANPAM010000233.1:0-3818 GCA_031429915.1 Sphingomonadales bacterium
TTTACCGGATGGGCATCGGGCTGATAGACCGCAGTATCGCCGCCAAGACTATTTACTAAAGCGGCACGAGGTCAGTGGCTGCAATGCTCGCCGTGAACATGGCCGCCGCCTAATTTGCGAGCCTTTTCAATCTTCTTCAGCACCATCTGGCGCTTTAATCGTGACAGATGGTCTATGAAGAGAATGCCCTCAAGATGGTCCATTTCGTGCTGGAGGCAGGTCGCCATCAAGTCGTCCATTGCCTCTTCGTGGAATTTTCCGTCGAGATCCTGCCAGCGCGCGCGAACTTTGGCGGGGCGTTCGACTTCGGCATATTGGTCAGGAACCGATAGGCACCCTTCGCTGTAAACTGAATGTTCTTCGGACGGGTCGAGTATTACGGGATTAACAAACACTCGGGGATTTTTGACGGTTTCGCCGTCCTTCTCTTCCTGCAAATCCATCACCAGTAGGCGCTTCGGAACTCCGATCTGGATCGCCGCTAGGCCAATGCCGGGGGCTGCATACATCGTTTCGAACATATCATCGACCAGACGCTTCAGGTCGTCATCGAACGTATCGACCGGAGACGAAATGGTTTTCAGCCGCGGATCGGGCACTTCAAGAATTTGCAGGATAGCCATGGCGTGCAGATAGGGAACGTTGTCGGCGAAATCAACCGACAGGTCGGCGCGCGCGAAGTGCCTGCGCCAAAGTACCGTCGTCGAGATAATCGAGCTCGCCGCCAACGGGGACGCCGTGCGCCAATTGTGTCAGGCGGATGGGGTAATTCTCAAGCCGCTCGGCGAGATAATGCGCGGTGGTTTGTCCGTCGAGTGTCGCATTCATTGCCAGCACAACCTCGTCGATGCCGCCCGCCGCTACCCGCGTAATCAGGCCGTCAATATGCAAATCCTCTGGCCGAACTCCGTCGAGCGCCGACAACCGCCCGCCGAGCACATGATATTTCCCCGGAAACAACCGCGACCGGTCGAGCGCCCACAGGTCGGAGACATCCTCGACCACGCAGATCGAGCGGATGTCACGGCGCGGATCGACGCAGATGCCGCAGGGGTTGCCGGTGTCGATATTGCCGCAGATGTCGCACACCACCAGCCGCGCCTCGACATTTTCGAGTGCGCGAAGCAGCGGCTGCATGACCGTCTCGCGCTTCTTCATCAGGTGAAGCACCACGCGCCGCGCCGAACGCGGCCCAAGCCCCGGCAATTTCGACAATGCCTGCGCGAGCGCGTCTATTTCTTGCGATGCCATGTCCCTCGCTTTAAGGCGACCCGCCGACAAGTAAACAGTTCCGTTCGTGTCGAGTATAGACGAGACACCCCTAAGGCGCGCATGACCTCCCGGTGTCTCGACTGCGCTCGACACGAACGGATTTCGAGGGATAAAGTATGCGCCTTGCTTTTATGGGAACGCCCGAATTTGCGGTGCCGACACTCGATGCGCTGGTGGCTGCGGGGCATGAGGTTATGGCCGTTTATACGCAGCCGCCTCGGCCAGCGGGTCGCGGCAAACGGCTGACGCCGTCTGCGGTTCAGGCGCGCGCCGAAGAGTTGGGGTTGGAAGTGCGCTCGCCGGTTTCGCTGAAAACTGCGGAGGCGCAGGCGGAATTTGCTGCGCTCGATCTCGATGTAGCGATAGTCGCGGCTTATGGGTTGATACTGCCGCAAGCGATACTGGATGCGCCGCGACATGGCTGCCTCAACGTCCACGGATCGCTCCTCCCCCGCTGGCGAGGAGCTGCTCCGGTTCAGCGCGCAATATTGGCGGGAGATGCAACCACTGGTGTTACGGTGATGCAGATGGAGGCAGGCCTCGATACCGGCCCAGTGCGCGCGACGACCGAGATTGAGATTGGCTCGAAAACAGCGGGGCAGGTTACGAGCGAACTTGCCGAGCTTGGGGCTGAATTGATGGCGGCAGTGCTGGCTGATATTGCAGCGTTCCCGGCGGTTACGCAAAGCGCCGACGCTATTACTTATGCTGCCAAGATCGACAAAGCCGAAACACGCCTGAATTTCGCTGCATCCGCCGAACAGATTGAACGGCAGGTGCGTGCGTTTAATCCAGCACCTGGGGCATGGTTCGAATATGAAGGCGAGCGGTATCGGGTGCTCGAAGCTGTCGTCGCGCCAGCGCAGGCTGGTGCCCATCACGCCTCGCAGATTAAACCGGCAGACGAGATAGGCACCAGCCTGCGCTGGAGCGACGGAGTTGTGCTAGACAACCAACTCACCATCGCCTGCGCCACCTCCGCAATCCGCCCAACACTCATCCAGCGTGCTGGCAAACCAGCGATGCCGACCGCAGACCTGCTGCGCGGTAAACCGATCCCGCCGGGCACTATTGTCGAATGACCCGCTTCGCGCTCACGATAGAATATGATGGCGGGCCCTATTTCGGCTGGCAGCGGCAGGACCTTGGCGCAACCGTTCAAGGTGCAATCGAAGAGGCGATCAACAAAGTTACCGGCGAGCAGACCGCAGTCTACAGCGCCGGCCGAACCGATGCTGGCGTCCACGCATGGGGAATGCGAGCGCATTTTGACATTCAAAAAGACATCAGCGCATTCCGCCTGACCGGAGCGATCAACGCGCACCTGATGCCTCAGCCGATTTCAGTCGTCGCATGCGAGGTCGTAGCCGACGATTGGCATGCGCGATTTTCGTGCACTGGTCGAGCCTATGAATACCGAATCGTCAACCGCCGTTCGCCGCTCACAATTGAGCGCGGTAAGGCTTGGCGGATCGGGTCGAAACTCGATGCGGATGCAATGCACGAGGCCGCGCAATTGCTGGTTGGCCTGCACGACTTCACGACATTCCGCTCGACCCATTGTCAGTCCGCCAGCCCCGTAAAGACGCTCGACCGGCTCGATGTCCGGCGCGAAGGCGAGCATATTATCGTCGAAGCTGCGGCCCAATCGTTCCTGCATCATCAAGTGCGCTCAATGGTTGGGTGCTTGGCCGCAGTTGGACGCGGGCGTTGGAGTGCCGTCGATTTGCAAGCGGCGCTCGATGCAAGAGACCGAGCAACCTTGGCCGAAAACGCACCGCCCGACGGGCTGTATTTTATGCGCGCGATTTATCCTTCATGACTGGCAAAACCGTAGTGCCATTTGTTTCATAAAAGCCGCAAAGGAAAATAAGGAAAAAAGGCGTAGCGATCAGTTCAAACTATTGCGTAATTCGCTAGTGACAGTGATTTATCGAACTACGCCTTATTGTCTTTTTTATCTTCGTGGCTTTTATGAAACAATTGGCACAACCAATCCAAAGTCCGAAACAGCAAGTAGCGGATTCACCATTTCAGCCAAACAGCTTGCTGACCGACTTTTCGAGCATGACAAGTTGCCACAACAGCCGCCCATTATTCACCCGCCCTGCAATATGGTCCTCCGCCGCTTTGGAGACGACCGCATTATCGAACAGTTCTATGTGCGACAGAAACGGGCTTGTCGAAAGATCGCGCGCGACCCCTGAAAGCGGCCCCCGAAACCACTGGTCAATTGGCGTCACAAACCCCATTTTCGGGCGGTAGAGAATGTCCTTGGGAAGATAACGCTCCATCGTCTTTTTCATCAGCCACTTACCCTGCCCCCCGCGAACGCGCATTTTTTCGGGCAGGCTTGCGGCAAATTCGAGCAGCCGGTGATCAAGCAACGGCTCGCGCGCCTCAAGCCCAACCGCCATGCTTGTCCGGTCGACCTTGGTGAGTATGTCACCCGGCAGCCAGATTTTCATGTCGGCATATTGCGCCTGATCGAGCCCGCTTTGCGCAGGGGCCGCAAGCATCAGCCGCTCCATATAATCCTCCGCGCG
>JANPAM010000234.1:0-21877 GCA_031429915.1 Sphingomonadales bacterium
CGGCAGTCAGGACAATGCTGCCCACCACAAAGTAAAACAGCCATTTAAACGTAAAGCCAAGGAGACGGGCGACGGGCGAACGCTTTGCTTCGGTCATTGCCAAAAGCTAGCGCAGCGCTATCCGCCCGTCATCCAATTAATGCGCGAGCAAAAGCCGCTTTTCGCCTGCAATCCGCATCATCGCTTTTTGCAGTTTTTCAAAAGCGCGCACTTCGATCTGCCGGACGCGTTCGCGGCTTACGCTGTAAACCTGGCTCAATTCTTCGAGCGTCTTTGGTTCGTCGATCAGGCGGCGTTCGGTGAGGATATGCTTTTCACGATCGTTGAGGCTGTCGAGCGCTTCAGACAGCATGGCATGGCGCATATCGCCTTCCTGCGCCTCGGCAACGCGTTCGTCCTGCAACGGCTCGTTATCGACCAGCCAGTCCTGCCACTGACCATCACCATCTTCACGCATAGGGACGTTCAGCGAGGTGTCGCCGCCCATCGCCATGCGGCGGTTCATGTTGTTCACTTCTTCTTCGGAAACGCCGAGATCGGTCGCAATCTTTGTCAAGGTTTCTTGATTTAAGTCACCTTCTTCAAAGGCTTGCATGTTGTTCTTCATACGCCGCAGGTTGAAGAACAATTTCTTTTGCGCCGCCGTGGTCCCAATTTTCACCAAGCTCCAGCTGCGAAGGATGAATTCCTGCATCGACGCACGAATCCACCACATCGCGTAGGTCGCAAGGCGGAAACCGCGGTCGGGATCGAATTTCTTTACGCCCTGCATCAGGCCGATATTACCCTCGGAAATCAGCTCGGAAACCGGAAGGCCGTAACCGCGGTAACCCATTGCAATTTTCGAAACGAGACGGAGGTGCGAAGTGACCAACTGCTCGGCAGCTTTGGGATCGCCGTGTTCCTGAAAACGCTTGGCGAGCATATATTCCTGCTCGGGCTTCAAGATCGGGAATTTACGAATTTCGCTTAGATACCGGTTAAGGCTGACGTCACCTGCAAGAGCCGGGATGGTAGCTGGAACACTCTTTTTAACAGACATGTTTTATTCTTTCCTTGTGTTTCCCTCGGGGCCTCATCAAGCACCCTTTGGCAAAACGTTTACTCAAAACTTATACTCTGAGTTCGCTTAATAAAAGCTGCATATCCTCCGGTAAACGGCTTTCAAACCGCATTGTTTCTCCGTTGATCGGATGAATAAACCCCAACACCGCAGCGTGCAACGCCTGTCTTTCGAATTTGGACTGATTTGGTCCGATTCTATAAGGGTTTTGTCGATTAGAATAAACGGAATCGCCAATCAGGGGATGTCCTATATGGGCCATGTGCACCCGAACCTGATGAGTCCTGCCGGTTTCAAGCGTGCAACTGACCAATGCAGTCGATTTGAACCGTTCTTCGGTCTTGAAATGCGTTACCGCGTGTTTGCCCTTGTTATCGGGCAAAACTGCCATTTTCTTGCGGTTGGTTGGGGATCTCCCGATTTGGGTGCGAACAGTGCCATCCGGTGGAGCAGGAATGCCGCTGACAATCGCCACATAACGCCTCTCAATGTCATGGGCAGCGAATAGCTTGGCCAGACCCTCATGTGCCTTATCTGACTTGGCGACCACCAGCAGACCAGAGGTATCCCGATCAATGCGGTGGACGATGCCAGGGCGTTCGACACCGCCGATGCCGGATAGCTTGCCACGGCAGTGGTGCAATAAGGCGTTCACTAACGTGCCATCAGGATGTCCCGCTGCCGGGTGAACTACAAGCCCGGCGGGTTTATCGACGATCAACAGATGGTCGTCTTCATAAACGACAACGAGCGCCATATCCTGAGCCTCAGCTTTGTCGGGCCGGGGTGCGGGAATACTGAGCGAGAAGGATCGTCCGGCAAATTTTTTGGTCGAGCCGTCTTTGACAGGTTCGCCGTCGATGGATAGTGCGTTCTCGACGAGCAAGGCCTGGACACGAGCGCGAGATAAATCTGGCAAAGCGGCTGCGATGGCCGAATCGAGCCGTCCCTCACCGACCGTTCCCGTTAATATGGAAATTTCCCCGCCCATCGGGTAGATGTGGGCAATGGATTTAAGGATATCAAGGACACAGCGTCAACAATTGGTCGATTGGGCCAATGATTCGAAACCCGACGAGTGCTGCGGGTTGCTGCTTGGTGGTGGCGGCATTGTGGAGCAGCTTGTGCTGACCGCCAACGCAGCGTCAGATAAAACTAGGGAATTTGAAATCGATCCAGCGGCGCTCATCAACGCTGAAAAAGTCGCGAGAAGTGGTGGTCCCCTGATTATAGGATATTTTCATTCGCACCCCAATGGATTGGCAGAACCGTCGCTCACGGATGCCCGGATGGCTGCTGCGGACGGTCGTTGGTGGCTGATCATTGCTGGCGATCTGGTCACGTGCTGGCGACCCATCATCTTGGCGGGCGGCGAAGTGGGTTTTGCGGAGGAAGTGAGTGACTAGGGTTGAAACGCAAAGCCGCTGCGTCCATTAGCAAGGCGAACCGATTTTACATCTGCCCGAAAGCCTTAATCCCATGACCGAGTCCGAAGTCGATCTTGCCAGCTTGCTATGTTCGCGGCTTTGCCATGATTTGCTCAGCCCTGTCGGCGCGATGAACAATGGCCTTGAGCTGTTGGCCGACGAGCACGATCCGGAAATGAAGCAGCGGTGCATGGATTTGCTCGCCGAGAGCGCAAAGTCTGCTGCCGACAAGCTCAAATTCTTTCGTCTCGCATTCGGCGCTGCGGGCGGTTTTGGTGCCGAGGTCGATCCGGCGGAAGCCAAGGCGGTTATCGAACCGCTAGTGACCGCAAGCGGACGCACGACGCTTGAATGGGCTATTCCGGTAGGGCTGATGCCCAAGCGAGCGGTGAAGATATTGCTCAATCTGGTGTTGCTGGCAAACGATGCGCTGGTCCGTGGTGGAACGTTGTTCGTTGGTGCAGAAAGCCGCGACGGTGAACAGGAGATTGTCATTCGCGCAAATGGTCCGCGCATCGTAATGGACAGTTCGATACGCGACGCACTAGCCGGCAATCTTGACCCTGCTATGATCGATTCGCGTACAGCAGCGGCGTGGATGGCGCGAAATTTAGCTGTACGAAGCGGTGGGCTGCTGCAAATTGCGGAGCCCGATGCCGAACATCTGGTTATCGGCGCGATTGTTCGCGGTAACTAAGTTTAAACAGCTTTTTAACCATATTTTGCCAATGCTGGGGGCCACACATCCGGGGCCGCTTGCATGGACGACTTACTCGAAGAGTTTATAGCGGAAACGCGCGAGACACTGGAAGTGCTTACCAGCCAGCTGGTCGAGTGGGAGCGCAATCCGCAGGACCGGGCTTTGCTCGACAGTGTGTTCCGGTTTGTCCACACTGTTAAGGGCAGCTGCGGGTTCCTCGATTTGCCGCGGCTTATGCGGCTAAGTCATGCTGCCGAGGATGTTCTTAGCGCCGCGAGAGAAGGTCGGGTGAATGCGTCGCCTGGTTTGGTGACAGCGGTTCTCGCCGTAATTGACCGCATCTCCGCATTAACCAATGCGCTTGAAACCGGACATGCCGTTTTTGACGATGACATCGATCTGATCGATGAGATGTTGAGCTTTGTTTCGGCAACATCCAGCGATGAAACCGTTGAAATAACGACCGACGATCTTTTTATTGAAAAAAATAGCGAAGTGGGACCGCGTGCAAAGTCGCGGCACGTTCGGGTATCGCTTGCCTTGCTCGACAAGTTGATGAGCGGGGTCTCCGACATGGTGTTGGCAAGGAACGAGGTTTCGCGTCAGTTGCGCAGCACCGGCTCGGACAGCGATATTGAGCATTCATTTTTGCGATTGTCTGCTTCGGTCGCCGAAATACGCGACTCCGTCAGCATGATGCGGATGCAGAACATCGACCGTTTGTTCTCATCGCTGCCCCGTTTGCTTCGCGACATCACTGTTGAGTTAAACAAGGAAATCGAGCTTCGAATTGATGGCAGCGAGGTCGAAGTTGACCGCGAAATGGTTGAAGCGCTGCGCGATCCGCTGACCCATATACTGCGCAATGCCGCAGATCACGGTATCGAAACCGTCGAAGAGCGGCGCGCAGCCGGAAAAGACCCGGTCGGGCAGATCCGGATTAACGCGCGCCAGTCAGGTAACCAGATACTGATCGAAATTATTGACGACGGTCGCGGCATCAATCTCGAAAAGCTCGGCGCCCGGGCTATCGCCGGTAAATTGGTGTCCGCAGCAGAATGGCCGAAGATGTCCGAAAAAGCGCAGCTGCGCACCATATTTGCACCCGGTCTTTCGACCGCCGATCATGTCAGCGCGATTTCAGGGCGCGGTGTCGGCATGGACGTCGTCAAAACCAATCTGCAGGCTGTTGGCGGCACTATTGATCTCGAAAATTACGAAGGCCATGGCCTTAAAATGACGCTTCGTCTGCCGTTGACACTGTCAATCATCGCGGGACTGTCGGTCCGTGCCGGTGATCAGATCTTCGGCATTTCGCGAAATTCGGTTGTAGAAATTGTCTCCTCCTCCAATGCGAATGTCAAAATCGAGGATTTGGGTGGTTCCAAAATCGCCTCAATCCGGGGGCAGCGTTATCCCTATGCAACGCTTGAATCGGTTCTAGAAATTGAGCAATTCGAACAAAATGCGGGAATTAGCCGAACACTTATTGTCCTGCGACCTGCTGTCGGCGCGTCTTTTGTACTCGATGTTGCCAGTGTGATCGACAATGAAGAACTGGTGGTAAAGCCCGGAGCACCCCTGATCATGTCAACTGGTCTTTATGCCGGCACATCGCTTCCCGACAACGGTCGCCCGATGCTGTTGCTCGACGCCAGCGGTCTTGCGAGCGCGATTGGTGTCGATTTGCGCGAACAGCATTCGTCAGGCGACTCCGCTGTTGAACCCGTCAACCAAAGAAAAAATCCATCTGCGTTGCTGTTCATTGCATCCGACGGCGTCAAACGCGCAGTCAGGCTTTCAGTCATCGACCGGATGGAAGACGTCGATGTTGCGAAGATCAAATTCGTCGGCGGCAAGATGCGCGCAGCCAATGGCGATACCCTAACCGATATATGCGAGCTTTCGAGTATTCCCGCCGAAGGATCGGTAAAGCTATTGCGTCTGTCCGATGGCGAACAGTGCAAATATTTGGCGGTCGAAGACGTCCTTGACATCTTCAGTATCGACAGCGCAATCGTTCCGAGCGCTACACCACATTTACATGAAGGCGTAATCGACGCGCTGGGTGAGATGGTCGAACTGGTCAATATATTCCAGTATTTCGAAGCAGCGGACGCACCGTCTTCGGGTCATGGCGATAAAGCGTTATGTTTTGTCGAGAGCGACGACAGCGGGCATTGGGAGCGTCGGATTTTGGGGCCGTTACTGACAGCATCTGGTTATCAGGTTAGTTTCGATCCGGCTGACCGGGGAACGGCATCGATTGTCCTGAGCCGTGACGACATCACAGATGATAGCGATATTCAGGATGGTCGGGTGCTGCAACTGCGCCGAGGAATGTACCCGGCAAACGGTAATTTTGCGAGCGTTTACCGATATGACCGAGTTGGATTGCTATCAGCAATCGAGTCAAAACTTTCAGGGTCTTGCTAACATGAGCACGCTCTTCCTTATCGCCGATATTAACGGCGCCCGCGTCGCCATCGATAGCGAATATATTGAGTCGTTGGTGCGTGTGACTGATGTCATCCCCGTACCGAAATGTCACCCAAGCGTGGCCGGGCTCTTCGCGCTCCGCAGTCGAGTGCTGACGTTGATTGACAGCCAGTATCTTATAACCGGCAAACGGGAAACTGTGACGAAGGGTACTCTTGCTGTGGTTGCCGAAATTGCGGGGCATCATTTCGGTTTGCTGGTAAATTCAGTCGAGGACGTCGTTTCTATTCTGGAAAAGCAGATCGAGCGCAATATTGACCCACCTCCGTCATGGGCGCCATTTGTAACGGCTACCGCGTCGGTCAATGGTGAGATGGTCATGATCCTCGATCCGTCCCAGTTGGTGAACGGCGAAGAATTGCTCGCGGCGTGATAGCGATGAAATCGCCTTCCTCATTAACGTGTCGATAACGCAGGGTGGCTAGGTTCATACAAAGGCCGGAATAGAGGTGAAGTCCGCATGAAATCCTGTTTGATAGTCGATGACAGCAAAGTGATCCGTAAAGTTGCCCGCCATATTCTCGAGACGATGCAGTTCGATGTGGCCGAAGCAGCGGACGGTAAGGAAGCGCTCGATCATTGCACGACATCGACGCCCGATGTGATTTTGCTCGACTGGAATATGCCGATTATGAGCGGGATGGATTTCCTCCGCGCGTACCGCTCCACTATCCCATCACCATCGGCGAAGGTTATTTTCTGCACCACCGAAAACGGTGTCGGCCATATTCAGGCGGCAATCGACGCTGGGGCCGACGAATATGTCATGAAGCCGTTCGACCGCGAAACGCTGGAAGCCAAACTGCAAATCGTCGGCTGCATGTAAGCGCAACCCGACGATGATTGCTCTCCAGCGACAGATCAGTAACACGACCGCGCAAACGCGTGCACCCATTCGTGTGATGCTCGTTGACGATAGCACCGTAGCGCGGTCCATTTTTGCGCGTGTGCTTGGTCAGCATGACGATATCGAAATCGTTTGCGAGGCCGAGGACAGTGAAATGGCACTGGCTTGCCTTGACGACCATGTTGTCGATATCATTCTGCTCGACATAGAAATGCCCAAGCGATCGGGGCTTGATGCTTTGCCCGATATTCAGGCCAAGGCAAAAGGCGCGCGGATATTGGTGGTGTCGGCCTTTGCAGAGGAAAACGGGCCAGCAGCGATTAACGCGTTATCGCGCGGCGCTTGTGATACGCTGGCCAAACCCGGCCGCTCCGGTTTTTCCGGGCGGTTCTCCGAGATACTGATCGACAAGGTTGTCAGGCTTGGCCAATCCGCTCGTGATCACTCCGACGCGGGTCATGCAGCAGCACTTGCAGCCGACGAGCGATCAATTCAGCCGCCCGCTTGTATCGCCATCGGGTCGTCAACAGGCGGCATTCCGGCCATTTATGAAGTTGTGCGCAATCTCGATAAGGCAATTGACTGTCCTATCTTCATAACCCAGCATTTGCCGCAAGCGTTTATGACTTTTTTCGCAAAGCAATTGGCCTGCATGACAACCCGGACTGTGAAGGTCGCCGAGCAGGGTGAACCGGTGTTGGCCAATCACATTTATGTAGCTCCCGGCGACGCCCATCTGGTTTGCCGGAAAGACAATGGCAAGGTCGTGATCGACCATCTCCAGCATTATTCCTTAAGCCGTTACTGTCCGTCGGTCGACGCGATGCTTGAGTCTGTCACCGAGGTGTATGGAACCCGGGCAATGGGAATAATTCTAAGCGGCATGGGCAATGACGGCGTCTACGGTGCCCGGCTGCTTGCCGCGAAGAAGGGTGTGATACTCGTTCAAGATGCGGACAGTTCCGTCGTGTGGGGGATGCCAGGCGCAATCGCGAGGGAAGGTTTGGGAACCGCAATCCTCGATCCAACCCAAATCACCAAACTGCTACAGAAGATTGCAGGTCGATGACGGTCGCCGCCGATATGCGTTGCTATAAGGCGCTGTCATCCTTGCTTGAGAAACATACCGGCCAAACATTGATGGCGAACCGTCACTGGCGGATTGACATGGCATTGAAGCCGGTGATGCGGGAAAATTCTGTACCCGATCTGCAGACGCTGGTTTCGCTGGTCGAAATCGATGCCGATCCGAAGCTTACCAGCCAATGTGTCGAAGCGATGATCAACAATGAAACCTGCTTCTTTCGCGATCAGGCAAACTTTGCCTTGCTGACTGGTCCAGTTCTGGACGCGGTGCGTGAACAACGGTTGGCGCACAAGCGGCTACGGATATGGTCGGCAGCCTGTTCGACGGGCCAGGAACCCTTTTCCTTCGCAATGGCGATAGCTGAAAGTCCGGAAAAATGGTCGGGGTGGCATGTGCAGATCATGGCGACCGATGTGTCGGGGGCAGCACTTGCTCAAGCCCGAAGCGGCAAATATTCGCAGTTCGAAATTCAACGCGGGTTGCCGGTGCGGCTAATGCTCAAGCATTTCGAGCAACGGGGCGAAGACTGGTTCGCAAAAGACCATTTGCGAAAGATGGTGACCTTTGGTGAGCATAATATGCTTCAACCTGCGCGACATTTCGGCGCATTCGATGTGATACTGTGCCGCAATATGTTGATGTATTTATCCGAAAGCAAAAGAGCGCAAGTGTTCGACAATGTGGCCCCTGCATTGGCTGCGGACGGGATCATGATGTTGGGGGCAGCAGAAACTGTCATCGGGCAAACGGATAAGCTGAGGTCGAGTCAAGAATTTCGTGGATTTTACGAATCCGGGGCAAAGCCGTCGGTTTCGCATTCAGCCCAGCAGCGAGCCACTGGCTGAAATAACTGTTATCGCTTGGCAAACGACGGGGCCGCGGCCTATTGTGCCGCGATGACCATGATCTGGACCCCGTCTCCCAATTTCGGCGAGCGAACTTTGCCGGTTTCCATACTGGTGCTTCATTATACCGGGATGCAATCGGGGGCAGCGGCGATTGACTGGCTTGCGAACCCTAAATCAAAAGTTTCGGCGCATTATGTTGTCGATGAGGACGGGCAGGTCGTTCATATGGTGCGCGAAGAGCAGCGCGCACAACATGCCGGACTCTCACACTGGCGCGGGATAACCGACGTGAACAGCGCGAGCATCGGCATCGAGATCGTCAACCCGGGGCACGAATTCGGATACCGGCCGTTTCCTGAAGAGCAGATGGATTCCGTGACTCGGTTGGTGGCAGAGATCGCCGGCACTTACAGCATCGAACCACGTAACGTCGTCGGCCACAGCGATGTTGCGCCCGCACGCAAGGAGGATCCGGGCGAACTGTTTGATTGGGGACGACTTGCAAAGCTTGGGCTCGCGACTGCGCGCCCGAAAGAGAAGCTGACCGACCCCGAATGGCCCGACGCAGCGTTCCTGTTGGCACTCGAACGATACGGATATGGCATTGCTGACGGACGTGCCGCAATCGTTGCGTTCCAACGCCGGTTCCGCCCGGAAAATATCGGCGGCGTCATAGACGGCGAATGCCGCGCGATACTTTTCAGCCTGCTCTTGGAAACCGAAGACGGAACTGCTAGCTGAGCCGTGCCAGAGGGTCGGGCGACCGCCGCTGCTTGGGTAACCGGGCAGGGGAGGAAAGTCCGGGCTCCAGCGAGGAACGGTGCCGGGTAACTCCCGGCGAAGGTGACTTCAGGGAAAGTGCCACAGAAATCATACCGCTCTGCCTCGGCAGAGTAAGGTCGAAACGGTGCGGTAAGAGCGCACCGCGCTGCTGGTAACAGCGGCGGCATGGCAAACCCCACCGGGAGCAAAACCGAATAGGGACGGCGCATGGCATCCTCCTGCCAGTCGTCCGGGTTGGTTGCTAAAGGGCAATGGTAACATTGTCCGTAGAGGAATGGTCGCACATCCGCTTTCGTGGCGGAGGACAGAACCCGGCTTACAGACCCTCTGGCATTTTTTGGGCTCGTCACGATTGCTCGCAATATCGGCATTTGCCCGTCTAGTATATCGCGGTTGGCATCGCTAAAGGAACCGCATGGCTCGCTCTTCACGCAATAATTTCGGTTTCCCTCGTTGGCGCGGATATGGTGGCTCGCGCGAGGCAACGCAGGTGCGTTTGTGCGACCGTTATGGCTGCAATCGCGCTGGAAACTGTCCAGCACCAAAATCCCCGAACAACCCCGACCGCTGGATGTTCTGCGAAGAACATGCAGGTGAGTATAATCGCGGTTGGGATTATTTCGAAGGCCTGACCAAGGAAGAGGCCGAACTGCGCGAAGCCAACGAGAAACGCGATTTCTCGGGATACAAAGAGGCTGCGCATTACGGCTGGGCAGGATCGGGCGATGGCAGCCGAACCCGTGATGAAATGCACGCGCTCGATATCCTTGGCCTAGACAGCGATTCGACGTTCGACGACGCGAAGAAGGCTTGGCGGCAGATTGCCAAGCTAACGCACCCCGACGTCAATCCCGGCAATGCCGATGCGGCCAAGGCGTTTCAGGCGGGGCAGGCGGCGTATGATGTGCTTCGCGTCGCCGAGGAACGGCGGGAGTGGACGGGCTAGGCGGTGTAACGCTGTGCCGTTTCGCGGATTAGCGCGATCATATTCGGAATGCCTTGGGTCCGGTTGGAACTTAGCTGATTTTTAAGATCGAAAGGGGCGAGGGCATCCTCGATAACGGTGGCAAGAATTTGTTCTGCGGTCTTGCCCTCGACCGTTTTCAGCACCAGCGCGATAATGCCTTTGGTGATTGCCGCGTTGCTGTCGGCAAGAAATGTGGTCTGGCCGAATTCGGTAACCGGATAAACCCAGACACTTGCCGAACAACCACGCACCAGTGTCGCATCGGTTTTCAAAGCGTCGGGCATCGGCGGCAATTCTCGGCCTAGGTCGATCAGCATCCGGTAGCGGTCATCGCTTTCCAGAAACTCATATTCTTCCAGAATGTCTTTGAGGTTGGTCATCGCCCCCGGGCCTAAGGCGGATGGGATCAGATATCAATCCCGGCAGCGATGGCCTCAAGTTTTTTCACGCGCTCTTTCAGGTCGGCAACTTCGATCCGCGATGTTGCCGACGGCACGGGCGCGTCGCTTGCCTGTTGGGCAATGTTCAGTTCGGCGTGCTTGAACGCAATCCAGTCGCGCCAGCCGCGCAGACTGAGCGTCGATACGATGCCGACGCAGAGCACTGCGAACGCGCCAGTGACAATGTAGAAATTGGGATCATTTGGCATGGCTCCGTCCTTTCGTTCAACGCTTCCGCCTTAGCGTCCGCGCAACTCCTCTATCTGGCGGTTCAGATCGTTTGCACTGTTGTTATCGGTCGCAATGCGCTCGAGTACCTGGATTCGATCTTTAAGCATTTTGATTTCGTCCTGCATCGCTTTGGTGTCGCTGCCGCCAATCATGCGTTGGGTCTTGCTGCCGAGCAGGTCTTCATCCTCGATAATCCCGTGCTTGGCTTTGTGCTTGCTCTGGATGATCTTGCCGATCGTTACGATAAGGATGATCGCTACAACCATTTCAAACGGACCCATGATTTCCTCCACTTTGATATTCAGGTGAGCGCCATTTAGCGCAGATTTTCGATTTCTTCGGACAGACGCCCGGCTTTGTCGGTGAGGATCCGTTCAAGCACGGCGATGCGTTCTTCGAGATGACCGACTTTGCCGTTCAGCGCTTCGTTTTCGTTGCTAAGCAACGCAATTTTACGGTCTCCGTCAACATCGACCTTTGCGCTCTTGCCGCCCCACTCATCTTCAAGCGGGTAGCCGTGTCTGGCGCGGATCCAGTTGTTGATAATCCAGCCAGCGGTGCAAATTAGAACGAGCGCAACGACGAACGATGGTCCTGCGAAATTCATGAGAAATCCTTCCACGGCAGACGGCGGGTAATGGGGCGAATATCGGTTTTACGGAAATCCACGCTCCAGTTATGCCGGTCGGCTTGCTGTTTTTTCTTCGCCAGATGCCGATAAGCGAACCAGCCAATCAGACCCAGGACAATCAAAGTAAACATCGGTAATCCCTCCCAGAAATGCAGCGCTTAGCGCAGGCTTTCAATTTCGTCGGCGAGCTGCTTGTTGTTGCTCACATAATAGAGTTCGACATCGGCCAGCCGGTTGTCGATCTCACGGAAGCGTGACCGGATATCGCGCGTTGTGCGGGCTGGTGACTGGCGAACGCCCTGCCAGAATTTGCGATCGTCCTGATCGACATAGAGGTGGACTGGCTTCTTGCTGCCAAACCATGCCACGCCCCAATAAGCGATGAGCGTCCAGGGGAAACCGCCCATCAGCGTCAGCATAACCGCAGCCAGCCGGACCCAGAGAACTTCGACCCCGGTGTAATCCGCGATCCCTGCGCAAACGCCTTTCCATTTGGCGTTCTGCTTATCGAGATAAAATTTCGTGTGCGTTGTCATCTCAACGGTTCCTTTCCAGCCGACGGATATTTTCGGAGACATAATCTTCTGCATCGTGGTCGATGCGGCGAACGCTAAATTCTGGATTATCCTGCGACACAAGCCGTTCCACCGTATCCATGCGCTCTTCCAAACGCCGCGCCAGTTCGTACATGTCGCCCAGCATCCGCTCGTCATCATTGGTCAGCGTTGCTGCGGTCTTCCATTTCGTTACATGATGCAGGATCAGCCAAGGGAGGCCAATAAACAGCATTCCGACGACCAGCGTTACCATTACTACTTCACCGTCCATCGTCTCAGCCCTCTTTCTCTACATCAGCGTTCATGGCTTTTTTCATCGCCTCAAGTTCGGCATCGACAACGTCGAATGTTTCGAGTGCGGCGATCTCGTCACCCAAAGTGCGCGGCGCATCGCTGCCGATTGCCAGCGCATCCGCATAGCCCTGCGCTTCATCGACACGGCGTTCGAGGATATCGAAACGCGAGAATGCTTCGCGAACCTTGTCGCCATTATACATCGTGCGAAGCTTAACCTGATTTTCCGCGCTTTCGAGGCGGGTCATCAACGCGTTCTGGCGGCTGCGGGCATCGGCGAGCTTTTTCTGCAGCTTGGCGATATCGATCTCCGACGCTTTCAGCGCATCGTTCAGCACATCGACTTCGGCCTTCAATTGGTCAGCCATGTCGGTCGCCTTGCGCTTTTCGAGCAAAGCGGCCTTGGCCAGATCTTCGCGGTCCTTTGACAGCGCCAGTTGCGCCTTGTCGGTCCAATCCATCTGAAGATTGTCAAGCTTCACGATATGCCGACGAAGTTCCTTCTGATCGGCAATGGTCCGTGCAGCAGATGCGCGGACTTCGACCAAGGTTTCCTCCATTTCGAGGATGATCATTCGAATCATCTTGGCCGGATCTTCCGACTTGTCGAGCAGGTCGGTAACGTTGGCGGCTATGATGTCGCGGGTTCTTGAAAATATACCCATTGGATAACTCCGGTTAAAGCTGGTCTTGTGCGCGTATTCAAAATTGGGGGCGACCGGGGCATAAGGGGGAGCTGGCGGCCCCGGTCGCCGGCTGATCAAGTCAGGCAAGATAGCTGACAATGATCGGCCGATTGGAGGGAGAGTATGCATTTACCTGTTGGTCTTCCTGATGATTGAACGCCGAAATCGCGTAGCTTGCGAAGATCATCGTCATCGACAATGCAACGGCTGTCCAAAGGCGGCTTTCGCTTTGTTGGGCTTTGCGTTCGGTGTTCATTTTGGTCTTCCCTTTGTGTTGCATCCGGATTTGGCCGGTTTGTAAAAGATATTGCAGGGACCGTGCCAACTTCGCGGAATGGCGCAAATGGGTGAATTTTCTTGTGACCGAGCATCAAAGCAATAGTATTTATTGCTATATCATGGTGAAATATGCCAATAATTGAATTATGGAACGCGACGCACAGTTTATCGGCCAATCTTCGGCATTTCTCGATGCGCTCGAGCGCGCCAGTAGAGCAGCGCCCCTCAACCGTCCGATACTGGTTGTTGGCGAACGCGGAACCGGAAAAGAGCTTATTGCAGAGCGTCTTCACCGCCTGAGTTCGCGCTGGGGTGGGCCGTTGGTGACAATGAATTGCGCGGCGCTTCCCGAAACTTTGATCGAGGCCGAGCTTTTCGGGCATGAGGCAGGGTCATTTACCGGCGCGACCCGAGCGCGCGAAGGTCGCTTTGAGGAAGCTGACGGCGGTACCTTGTTCCTCGACGAGCTCGGCACGCTTAGCATGGGCGCGCAGGAGCGTTTGCTTCGCGCCGTTGAGTATGGCGAAGTTACGAGGATCGGATCGTCGCGGCCGATACGCGTCGATGTCCGGATTGTGGGTGCGACTAATGAGAATTTGCCTAAAATGGTCGAGGCCGAAAAATTTCGTGCTGACTTGCTCGACCGGTTATGTTTCGAAGTCATCACGCTGCCCCCCTTGCGAGTCCGTGAGGGCGACGTCGAAGTGCTGTCCGAACATTTTGGCCGGCGAATGGCGGCTGAACTCGAATGGCCGAGTTGGCCAGGTTTTGGCGAGGTGGCGACGCGGGCGATGGCGAATTATTTATGGCCGGGCAATGTCCGCGAATTGCGTAATGTAGTTGAGCGAGCGGTCTACCGTTGGGCCGATCCCGCGCAGCCAGTTGATTATATTCAGTTTGACCCCTTTGAAAGTCCGTGGAAAGACGCGGTTACAGCAGCGGGTGCCAACCGCGAAGCTGCGCAAAGTCAGGTCGAACAAGCGCCGCGATACTCAACCGACCTCAGCCAAATGGTTGATGTCACCGATTTCCGCGACGCGACCGAGAAATACGAGAAAGCCGTGCTGGAGCAAGCACTGGCGAAATGCCGGTATAATCAGCGGCAGACCGCGAAAGCGCTGAATTTGAGCTATGACCAGTTACGGCATACGCTGAAAAAGCATGACTTGCTGGGCTAAAAAAAAGGCGGCCCGCAGACCGCCCCCTTTTTGTTTCCATTTAAACATCAACCGCCGTTGAAGCTCACCATTGCGTAGAGCATCGGCAGCGACAACATCGTGTTGATCCGCGACGTGATCATCGCTGTCGTTGCGGCTTTTGCTTTGCTCGCATCATCGGCTTCGACGATACCAAGTGCCTTTTTCTGGTTGGGCCAAATGATGAACCAGACGTTGAACGCCATGATTAGCCCAAGCCACATGCCGATACCGATCAGGTCGTAACCCGGACGGAAGGTTAGCGCCTCGACCAGATAGGGCGGTGCGCCTGCGGCTGGTTGACCAGCAATTGCAAGGCCAAGCAAAACCGTGAGAGCCGCTGCCCAGCGGAAGAAGAACAACGCCGCCGGGGCAATATGCTTTGAAATGCCGGGTTTCAGTTCGGCCGGAACCTTTGGCATTGTCGGGATTTGAACGAAGTTGAAGTAATAAAGAAGACCGATCCAGACGATGCCCACAAAACTGTGCAACCACCTAAAAATCGTCGGGATAGCAAAACCGCCATCGCCGCCATGAAATGCGATCAATACAATCGCCAACACTAGCCCTGTGATCAGAACATAATGCAAATTACCAAAAAACTTCGCCATTAAGCTTCCCCTTGATTTATCCCGCTTTGCGAAATGCAACCTAGCCGCGCCTTTGCGACGTTACAAGCACTCTGCCCTATTTTTGCGGCACTTCATCGCCAAGCGACAGCCCATGCCGCATCAGCATCGGAATGTTTGCCATTGCGAACAGGAAGGTGGCTGCGGTCACTCCCCAGACTTTTACGGTCAGCCATATGTCGAACGACAATGCCGCGCGCATTATCTCATTTGCCCCCGCTAGTGCCAAAAAGAATAGCCCCCAGCTGAGCGACAACTTGCGCCAACCTTCGTCGGTTAGGCCTTCATAAGCCGCTTCGAGCACATATTTCAGCATCGCTTTGCCTCGCAAAACACCGCCAATGAGCAGCGCCGCAAAAAACAAATAGACGATTGTTGGTTTGATCTGGATGAACTTCGGATCCCGAAACCAGAGCGTGAGCGCACCAAAACCAACAACCAGCACCGCAGACAGCCACAGCATGGGTGAAACCCGACCAAGTTTCCACTTCGAAACCGCAACCGCGATGGCGATGGCAACCATGAAAACGCCAGTCCCGACCAATGGTCCCTGCGTGGGGTCAGATTCCGATCCACCAAATTTGTAAGCTAGGAAGAATATCAGCAATGGCCCGTAATCGAGCGCATAGTTTAGTCTGGTGTTCTTCTTTGCGGGTGCGGCAGCATCGGTCATTGCGTGCCTCCAGTAATCGCGCGCGCCACGTCTTGCGCATTAAATGGGCGAAGGTCGTCGATGGTCTCGCCGACACCAATCGCGTGGATGGGCAGGCCAAATTGCTTTGCCGCTGCCACAAGAATGCCGCCGCGCGCGCTGCCGTCGAGTTTTGTCATTACCAGTCCGGTCACGTCTGCCACTTCCTTGAATGTTTCGATTTGTGAGAGTGCATTCTGACCGGTGGTCGCATCAAGCACCAGAACCACATTATGCGGTGCAGCCGGATTGAGCCGTCCGAGCACTCGCCGGATTTTAGCAAGCTCGTCCATCAACTCGCGCTTGTTTTGCAATCTGCCAGCAGTATCCACGATCAAGACGTCGATGCCCTCTGCGGTCGCTTTCTTTACCGCGTCAAAAACCACACCAGCCGCGTCGCCGCCTTCAGGACCGGTAACGATGGGCACACCCAATCGTTCCGCCCATACCTTGAGTTGCCCAATGGCGGCGGCGCGGAAGGTATCACCCGCGGCCAACATCACGCCGTAATCCTGCTCGAGGAACAGGTTCGCCATCTTGGCAATGGTTGTGGTCTTGCCCGATCCATTGACGCCGATGACGAGGATAACTTGCGGACGCGGAAATGCGACGATGTCGAGTGGTGCTGCAACAGGGGCAAGCACAACGGCAATCTCGTCCTCGACAATCTGGCGAATGCCTTCCTCGTCGATGCCCTTATCGAACCGGCCGATAGCGATTTTCTCACGGATTTGCAACGCCATTGCCGGACCAAGGTCGGATGCGATCAGCGCGTCCTCGATTTCGTCCAGCGCTTCGCTGTCAAGCTTCGCTTTGGTAACCAATCCGGTAAGGTTGTCGGTGAGTTTGCCCGATGTTTTTTTGAGGCCACCGAACAATTTGTCGGTCCAGCCAGTCTTTTCGTTCATGCCAAAACGCTCGCGTGCAATTGTCCGTCCTTATATTCGCTGACTGTTGCAGCAACGATGCTGCCTTCGGCCATCTGCCGGTCGAGCTTCACATAAGCGAAATTTTCGGCATGGCCACCAAGTCCGCCCATTTCGACCGCAATATTTTGCGCGGTGCCAACAAGCGAGTCCAACCAGCGGACGCGCGTTACCGCCACAGCTTCGCGTAAGGCCCGCGCACGCTCTTTGATAACGTTAGACGGAACTTGCGGCATCAGCGCCGCCGGAGTGCCGCTCTTGGGCGAATAGGGGAAGATGTGGCCGTGAACGATGTTGCATTCGCCAACAAGATTTAGGCTGTTTTCGAACATCGCATCGCTCTCGGTCGGGAAACCGGCGATGATGTCGGCGCCGACGGCGATATCGGGGCGGATCGCCTGCATTCTTTGCACGAGCTCAATGGCAAGTTCGCGGCTGTGACGTCGCTTCATGCGTTTCAGGATCATGTTATCACCCGATTGCAACGATAAGTGCACATGCGGCATGATGCGCGGCTCGCCGGTAATCAAATCGAACAGTCGGTCGTCGATTTCTACCCCGTCAATTGACGATAGCCGCAGGCGCGGCAGGGCGGGGATATATTTCATAATCCGTTCGACCAACTGCCCAAGATTGGGTTTGCCGGGAAGATCGTGGCCGTAACTGGTGACATCGACCCCGGTCAGCACGACCTCATTGAAACCGCGTTCGACGAGTAACTGGATATGCGCGATGGCGCTGCCAGCAGGCACCGAGCGGCTGTTGCCTCTGCCATATGGGATGATGCAGAAGGTGCATCGGTGGTCGCAACCGTTTTGAATTTCGACAAAGGCGCGGGTCTTGCCGGAAAAGGCGCAAACCAGATGCGGCGCAGTCTGTTTTAGCGTCATGACGTCAGACACCAGAATGCCGCTATTGCGCCGAAGTTCGCGGAAGAGATCTGGGCGCTGCTTTTCGGCGTTGCCGAGAACCGTATCGACCTCGGGCATTAGAGCGAAACTCGTCGGATCGACCTGTGCCGCGCAACCGGTGACAATTATCCGCGCATCCGGGCGGCGCTTGCTAGCCTGACGGATTGCCTGCCGCGTTTGTCGCACCGCTTCGTTCGTCACCGCGCAGCTGTTGATAACGATGAGGTTGCTCTGGTCGGCCAGTTGCTCGGCAAGCGCGTTGCTTTCCGCGAGATTGAGACGGCAGCCCATCGAAATGACTTCGATTTTGCTCACCCGAAATCGTCCCAATCGGCAGTGCCGGTAAAGACGTGCGTCGCGCCGCCGGTCATCACGATTCCGCCGCCGCGTTCCCACGCGATTTCGAGGTCGCCGCCGGTCAGGCTGACGGTGACTGGCGATGCGACCAGCTTCTTTGCAATCGCCGCAACCGCTGTCGCACAGGCGCCGGTGCCGCAAGCGCGGGTGATGCCGACGCCGCGTTCCCACACGCGAAGTGCAATGCTGTTAGGCCCGTTCACGGTCGCTATGTTGACGTTGATTCGTTCGGGGAAGAGCACATCATGCTCGATTAACGGCCCGAGCCGTTCGAGATCGACCGCGTTGGCGTCATCGACGAAAAACACCATATGTGGATTGCCGACATTGACCGCGAAGGGACTATCGAGTTCGTCCCAGCCGACGGGAAGCGCGCTGGTATCGGCGGGGTAGGCAAGAGGTATGGCTTCCCACTCGAACTTTGGCGCGTCGAGTGTAACCTTCGCCCCGCCGTCGAATGCTTCGCCGTTCAGCACACCGCCCAACGTCTCGATGCTGCTTGTGCCACCGACGAGCATAGTGACCGCGCGCGTCGCATTGCCGCAAGCCTCGACCTCGCCGCCGTCGGCGTTGAAAATCCGCATTTTATAGTCGGCAGTCTCGGAAGGTTCGAGGACGATCAGCTGGTCGCAACCAATCCCGGTTTTGCGGTCGGCAATCGCCTTGGCTCGGGCGGGGGGCATTGCGACCGGCGCGGTGCGTGCGTCGATAACGACAAAGTCGTTACCCAATCCGTGCATTTTGTGAAACTGACCCGCTGCCATGAAGGGCGATTTAGGCGGAGCGGCAGCGTTAGTCTACAATTTGATAATTGCAGCCCTTCAGGTCAGGACGCCTGACGCAGGTCCATTTCACCATCGGTTGCTGGCTGATCGGTTTGCGCGCTGCGGCGGTTGACCAGCATGTTCTTCTGGCCGAGCAGTACACGGACCTGCTCAATCGTCATGGGTTGGCCGAAAAACCAGCCTTGGCCCTTTGAGCAGCCCAACGCGCTTAGCTTGGTAATCAAACTTTCGTCTTCGATGCCCTCAGCGGTAATCGGTACGTCCAGGCTTGCGCCGAGACCGGCAATAGCGCTGACGATTGCGGCGCTTTCGGCATTATCGTGCATCGACGACACAAAACTGCGGTCAATTTTGATCCGATCAAAAGGCAATGCGCGAAGATGAGCGAGCGAACTATAGCCAGTGCCGAAATCGTCGAGTGCTATCTTGATTCCCTGATTTTTGAGACTGCCAACGATGGATTGCGCAAGGCTCAGGTTCTTGAACAGCGAGCTTTCGGTGATTTCGACTTCGAGCCGATTGGCAGGAAAGCCAGTTTCAACCAAAAGCTTGACGATTTTCTGCGCAAGCCAAGGGTCTTTTAGCTGAACTGGCGAGATATTGACTGATATCGTCAATTTAGGATCCCAAGTTTTCGCTTCGATCATTGCCTTACGGATAATACTGATCGAAAGATCGCCGATCATGCCGGTTTCTTCGGCAACAGGAATGAAATCGTCAGGCGAAATGAGGCCTCGAAGCGGAGACACCCAGCGAGCAAGCATTTCGAAGCCGACCAGCTCGCCGGTTGCCAGATCGATCTGCTGCTCAAAATACGGAACGAATTCGTTATTGGGAATCGCGGCACGGATATCGCCTTCCAATGAATTCCGCGATCGCAGTTCGGTCTCCATGCCGTTTTCGAACCAGCTAAATCCGTTGCGGCCATTCTTTTTGGCGGCATAGAGCGCAATATCTGCACGGCGGATGAGCATATCGATTGACTCGCAATCGGCTTCCGGACGGGCGATCCCGATGGATGCAGTAACCATTTGCTCGCTGTCGGCAATGTGAACTGGCTTTGAAATCGCTTCAACCAGATCTTCAGCGATGCGGTCGATAGTTTCGGGATACTCCGGCTCGAAAGTCATGCAAATGCCGAATTCATCGCCGCCAAGACGGGCAATGATGCTGGTAGGCGGCACGACTTCGCGCATGCGGTCGGCAACTTCGCGTAGTAAAACATCGCCGCTGTCATGGCCGTAAAGGTCGTTGATTTTTTTGAAACCATCGAGGTCGACCATCAGAAATGCAACCGATTTACCGCGCCGCGCCGCGCGGGCACTCAATTCCGTGGTTTTCTCCTTGATTGCCCGTCTGTTGAAAAGATTTGTTAGCGGGTCGGTAATTGCGAGGTGCTGCGCGCGCACTTCGGCCTGACGGTAAACATCGACTTCGTCGCTGAGCGCACTGGTGCGGCGCCAGATGAGCAATATAAGCGCGATGTTAAGAAGCAACGCGGTAACCATTGCCTGATCGGCACCCTGCGAGTTCCCTACGACCTGACGCACCATCTGGGTGCCAACCTGGCCACCGATTGCAACGAACATCGCGATGGCAGCAAACATCACAAGGCCGTAGATGAAGTTACGGCGGCGGGCTCCCTTAATCGGTGCTACTTCGGGAAATCCAGAGGCTTCGGTCAAAATCCGGTCCATCACAATAAGCGCATTACTATCTGTTCGTTCAATGCGCTGAAAAGGATCAACATTCGGTTAATCATATGTTTTTGGCGGCATGGGCTGGTTAAATGGAAACCGTTGCGTTGTCTGCGGCATCCTGCTAACGGCATTGTCGTAGAGCGAAAGCTCCACTGCAAAATTGTTGGAAATCCATTGTTTTCCAAGCTGGTCGGCGAAGTTTCGCTCACCGGCTTTTTGTTCGTTTGTAAGGATAGTCGATGTTTGACAAGCTAAGTGACCGGTTAGGAGGGGTTTTCGACCGCCTGCGCGGTCGCGGTGCGTTAAACGAGGCCGATGTCCGTGAAGCGATGCGCGAAGTTCGGGTTGCGCTTTTGGAAGCTGACGTCGCACTTCCGGTGGTCCGCACTTTCATTGACAGCATCACCGAAAAGGCGGTCGGCGCTCAGGTTCTGAAATCGGTTACGCCGGGCCAGCAGGTCGTTAAGATCGTCAACGATGCGCTGGTTGAGATGCTTGGTTCGACCAACAGCGAACTCGATCTCGCCGTTGCGCCGCCAGCCATCATTATGATGGTCGGCCTGCAGGGTTCGGGTAAGACTACGACCACGGCCAAGATTGCCAAGCTGTTGAAGGGCAAGCAGGGCAAAAAAGTCCTGATGGCGTCACTCGACGTCAACCGTCCGGCGGCGCAAGAGCAGTTGGCAACGCTGGGCACGCAGATCGACGTTGCGACGCTTCCAATCATGGCGGGCCAGCAGCCCGTCGACATTGCCAAACGCGCGATGCAGGCGGCAAAGTTGCAGGGCTTTGATGTCCTGATGCTCGACACTGCGGGCCGATTGAACGTCGATCAGCAATTGATGGAAGAAATGAAGGCGGTGGCGAATGTATCCACCCCGCATGAAATCCTGCTCGTTGTTGACTCGCTGACCGGTCAAGATGCGGTCAATGTTGCCAAGGATTTTGGCGAGCAGGTCGAACTGACTGGCGTTGTGCTAACTCGCATGGACGGCGACGCGCGCGGCGGTGCTGCATTGTCGATGCGCGCTGTCACCGGCAAGCCGATTAAGTTTGCCGGTGTCGGCGAAAAGCTCGACGCAATCGAGCCATTCTATCCTGACCGCGTTGCTGGTCGCATCCTCGGCATGGGTGATGTTGTTGGGCTCGTCGAACGCGCGTCTGAAATGGTGCAGGCCGACGAAGCCGAAGCACTTGCCGCCAAGATGGCCAAGGGGCAGTTCGACATGAACGACCTTCGGATGCAGTTCCGCCAGATGACCAAGATGGGCGGTCTCGGCGCGCTCGCTGGAATGATGCCGGGCATGAAGAAAGCCAAGGCGGCGATGGATTCCAGCGGCATG
>JANPAM010000235.1:0-9762 GCA_031429915.1 Sphingomonadales bacterium
CGAAATCGCTGGAACCGTGTTCCGCGAAAAGGCTCGCTTTATCGGTGCAGGCACAATCGGTGTAGCCGCGATCTGGACATTGCTCAAGATCATCGGCCCGATCATCCAAGGCTTGAAAGGCGCATTCGCCGCTTCGGCAGCGCGCGCTGCGGGTGGCGAACTGCCATTGACCGAGCGCGACATTCCGATCAAACTCGTTGGCGCGATCATTGCGATCACCCTTGTCCCCATCGCATTTCTGCTGTGGCAGTTTCTTGGCGCGACGCCGCTGGCTGGATCGGCAGGGCCAATAATTACTTTAACCATCATCTATCTGCTGCTGGCAGGTGTCGTCATCGCCTCGGTATGCGGCTATATGGCGGGGCTGATCGGTGCATCGAACTCGCCCATATCGGGCGTCGGTATTCTCGCTGTGGTCGGCGCGTCGTTGATGCTGCTCGCCTATTTCGGACGCAGCGGAACGCCTGATCAGACCGAAGCGATGATAGCGTATGCCCTGTTCGCAACCGCAATCGTATTCGGCATCGCGACGATTTCAAACGACAATCTGCAGGATCTAAAAACCGGCCAAATAGTCGGCGCAACGCCGTGGCGGCAACAGGTGGCGCTGGTGATCGGCGTGATCTTCGGCAGCCTCGCGATCCCGCCGGTGCTCGATCTCCTCAACAACGCATTCGGATTTGCCGGAAGCGTCGGTGCGGGTGAAAACGCGCTCGCCGCGCCGCAAGCGCTGCTGATATCGGCGCTGGCCAAAGGCGTTCTCGGTGGTGATCTCGACTGGGGCTTGCTCGGCCTAGGCGCGCTCATCGGCGTAGCTGTCATCATCGCCGATGAATTACTCGGCAAAGCAGGCAAAAGGCGTTTGCCGCCATTGGGTGTCGGCATGGGTGTCTACCTCCCGATGGCGCTGACCTTCCTCATCGTCGTCGGCACTGTGCTTGGCCATTATTACGAAAAGTGGGCCGACGCCCGCAAAGACCCCGAGGCTGCCAAGCGCATGGGGGTTCTCGCAGCCACCGGCCTGATTGTCGGCGAAAGCCTGTTCGGTGTTGCCTATGCGGGGATAGTCGCTGGGTCGGGCAGCGATGCGCCGTTGGCAGTGGTTGGCGAGAACTTCGAACCAATCGCGATGTGGGGCGGCGGCGCTTTGTTTATCGGGCTGCTCTGGTGGATATACGACAGGACCCGGCGCGAGGCTTCTGACTGATTGACCTTTTTGTCTAGATCGTGTAGCTACACGTGTAGACGGAGATTATGATGGCTTTCCATGTACGCGACAATGAAACCGATCGGCTCGTTCGACATCTGGCATTAAAATCCGGCACCGGGCTGACAGAAGCAATCAAGTCAGCTGTGAAAAACGAGTTGCGGCGCATTGAGCAAAAGGGGCCCCTGCTTGAGCGGCTGGAGCCAATTCTGGCTCGCACCCGTGGTCTACGGGCTGACGACGGTCGTAGCCACAAGCAGTTCTGGGACGAGATGGGCGACGACGCCTGATGTTCGTTGATGCTTCCGCGTTGGTTGCAATTCTGCTTGAGGAGGACGGTTTTGAACGTCTCGCGGAAATAATCGATACGAGCGACGATAGCATAACGTCACCCGTAGCGATCTGGGAAACGATCGTTCGGTTGCGGTCGCTACTTCGTCTTGAAGCCAGCGATGTCAGCGATATCGTCAGTGCCTACTGCGAAATGGCCCGCATAAGATTGGTTACTATTGGTTCCGAAGAAACGACCTGGGCGCTTCATGCATTCGACCGTTTCGGCAAGGGCAGGCATCCGGCGCGGCTGAATATGGGCGATTGCTTTGCTTATGGATGCACGAGGGCGCATGATCGGACTTTATTGTTTGTCGGCAACGATTTCAGCCAAACAGACATCCGATGCGCACTTCAAGCAAATTAAGCTGGGTCCAACCCATCTAGAAACCGTTCGGCATCAAGCGCGGCCATGCACCCCGTCCCCGCGCTGGTAACAGCCTGACGATAAATATGGTCCATTACGTCACCTGACGCAAACACTCCAGGAACACTGGTTTCGGTTGCCTGTCCTTCTGCCCCGCCGCGCACCTTTATATAGCCGCCTGCCATGTCGAGATGGCCTTCGAAAATGCCGGTGTTCGGCTTGTGGCCAATGGCGATGAAGACGCCGTGCAAGGTCACATCTTCGCTGCCGCTACCATCTGTCGCGGCGATGCGCATCCCGGTCACGCCCGACGCATCGCCCAGCACTTCGTCGAGCGTGTGGTTCCACCGAATCGTGACCTTGCCCTCTGCTTCACGCGCAAACAGGCGGTCCTGCAGTATCTTCTCTGCCTTCAATTTGTCGCGCCGATGCACAAGCGTCACGTGGCTGGCGATATTTGCCAGATAAAGCGCCTCTTCGACGGCGGTGTTGCCGCCGCCGATGACTGCCACGGGCTTATTGCGATAAAAGAACCCGTCGCAGGTCGCGCAGGCCGATACGCCCTTGCCCATGAACGCGGTCTCGCTTGGCAGGCCGAGATATTGCGCGCTCGCGCCGGTCGCGATGATCACCGCGTCGGCGGTGTAGTCACCAGCGCCGCCGGTCAGAGTGAAGGGCCGCTTCGAGAAGTCGACCTTCTCGATGTAATCATTCTCGATTCTGGTACCGAAACGCTCGGCGTGTTTGCACATCCGTTCCATCAATTCCGGCCCCATGACACCCGCGTCATCGCCGGGCCAGTTATCGACGTCGGTTGTCGTCATCAACTGCCCACCAATCTCGACACCGGTAATGATCATCGGCTTCAGATTGGCGCGTGCGGCGTAGACGGCGGCGGTGTAGCCAGCGGGGCCCGATCCGATGATGATGACTGGGGCATGGCGATCTGAGTTGGTCATGAAGATCTTTCGGTGATTATGCTTACCGCACACATAAGCATACACCCCGTATTGGCCAAGGGCGCGGCCTCACTTATCCCCATCAAAATAGGGGCTTCACTTTGCCCCGCCGTCAACCTATCAGTCGCTCGATATTCAGCCGTCCCGGAGCATTTTTATGGCCAAGATAACCGTCATTACACGAAGCGGCGAAGCACGCGATGTCGAGGCCGAACAGGGCCTCTCGCTGATGGAAGTCATCCGCGACAATGGTTTCGACGAATTGCTGGCGCTGTGCGGCGGTTGCTGTTCATGCGCGACCTGCCATGTGCATATCGACCCGGCGTTCGTTGATAAACTGCCGAAAATGGGCGAGGACGAAAACGACCTGCTCGACAGCACCGACCACCGCGACGCGACATCACGCCTGTCGTGCCAGGTTCCGGTGAGCGATGATCTGGATGGTTTGATCGTAACTATTGCGCCCGAGGATTGATTAGCCGCGCATAGCGCTTCCGTAAGATTCCTCGGTTACCGGATAGCCGTGCCCATCGGGAATACATAGCCAGCGCCCGTCTTCGCGTTCTTCGACATAGGTCAGCACGGTTTCAACTGGATGCGCGGCCGCGTGCGACGCGGCGCTATCGAAATCACCGAACATCGCCAGCCGTTCGAGATTGCGCCGCGTTGGAAAGATGACTTTGATTTTGCCCTCATCGGCGCATTCCAGAGCCTCAGCAGCGGTCGCCCAGAACAGCATTCGGTTTTCGGTATTATCGACGGTCGCCAGCGGAGCGCTGTTACCTGCGTCGACCAGATAAAACCGCGTATCGAACACGCGCGTTGCGCCTTCAAACGCAGGTGGCCGCCAGCGTGACCACGGCACAAGTTGAACCAAATCGGGAGTCCAATTATGCCGTGCGCAAACCACCTGCAAACTGTCGCCGTCATGCAATTCGGCACGCGCATCTGCGCAATCGGCGGGGTCGGTTACGCCCGATAACCCAAGCGCCAGCCCAGCCTCCTCGATAGTCTCGCGGATTGCCGCCAGTCGCGCGGCTGCCTCGTCGAGCTCAAGCGGCCCTTTAAGCATCGCAGCATAATCGAAATCGGCGGCGTCGACTTTGCCGCCTGGAAAAACTGCCGCGCCGCCGGCAAAAGCCATCGCCTTAACACGCTCGACCATCAGCAACAAAGGCGCTCCGCCCGACGGATTGTCGCGAAAAATAACCATGGTGGCGGCCGGGGTCGCGACGGGCATAGGTTCGCTGGTTGGTGGATGTGTTGGGGTTGGGGATTCCATATCCGGCTAACAAGCATGGAACGCCAGCGAACGCCAGCGCCATTGCGCAACGTTTGCTTTCGTGGCAGCTTTCGCCCTATAAATACAGGAGGGCGCGCAAATGGGCATCATCGAAATATTGGGATTGGCGGGCAGCCTCAGCCTGCTGTCGGGCTGGCGGCTTTACTTGACTGTCTTTGCAACCGGCGTCGCGATGCACTTCAACCTCGTGCCGCTGCCGGAAAATCTGGCGATGCTCGATGTTCTCGCCAATCCGTGGGTAATTGGCGTCAGTGCGCTTGGTGCAGTCGCGGAATTTTTCGCCGACAAGGTCGCGTGGCTCGATTCAATCTGGGACGGGCTGCATACGATTATTCGTCCGGTCGGCGGTGCTTTATTGGCGCTGGCCGTGGTCGACAGCAGCGACCCGACATGGCAGGTAATCGCGTTCCTGCTCGGCGGTGGCGCTGCCCTCGCCAGCCACGCAACCAAATCAACCGCACGCGCGGCGGTCAACACCAGCCCCGAACCCTTCAGCAATGTAGTTGTGTCAACGATCGAGGATGTTGCAACCGGCGGGCTGCTGATGCTCGCCTTTGCCAATCCGGTGGCAGCGCTTGCTATTGCTGTGGTTCTGCTGGCGCTGGCGGTATGGGGGCTGTGGGCGGGGTACCGGGCGTTCCGGCGGGTATTTCCGAAATCCCACCGGGAGCAGGCCGCCGGGGAGCAGCCGGACTAACGCCCGTTCCACGCGAAAATATAACCTGCTGCCCGCTCGGCGTTTGCAGCGGCTTTGGGGTCGGCAACTCGCCGCTGTAGCCCGCATACAAAAACCCACCATCGACCAAAGTCTGCATGATCCAGTCGCGCTTGTCGGGTTCAACGACGAAACAGCCCTCGCTCGTTCCCGGTCTGCCGCCGCGGGCCATCATCACGGCGGCGTTAAAATACCGTGGCAAAGCGGGGCTGTAACTATGCACCACAATATCACGCGCCCGCATCGAGCGGTTTGTCGGTTCAAGCCCGTCGAGCCTGAGCGACAACCCGTTGATGCCGACATAAATCTCCCCCCCACGTGACGCGCCGAGCGACGACATCAGGCTATCCTGAACATCGCTGAACGCGTCGATAACCCCGTCATCGTTAGGGTCCGAACCGATACCGTGCGCGACGCGGATCGGGCTGTCGATGCCCTGCCCGGTGCGCAGGTCGATCCGATAAAGGCGTGGTTCGCTCGATTTTTTGGCGAAATCGACAACGACAATCAGCGCGGGGCCGGTTGTGCGGCCATAGCTGCAATTATGTTTCGCGTAAGCGGCGAGCGCCTGGTTGATGAGCTTTTGATCGAGCCGAAGGGGTGGTTGTGGCGAAGGCGGCACCGCCAACATAGCCTGCGTCTGCGGAAGCGCAGCGCAGGCCACGGTCGGTCGAATCGGGACGAGTGGCGCGGTCGAACCGTCACCTGTGCCCGGGGTAAAAATGATAGGTGGTGCTTCAGGCAGCGGCGCCTGCGCGAAGACTGGCGCGGCTGTCAGAAGTGGTACTAATAAGGCAAAAAATCTAGTCAAAAACCCGTTCCATCGATTAATTCAGACGTACAACGACACGACCTCCCCTTTTGCTCCATTTATGTTGGGTAAAGCCGATTCGATCAATCAATCATCACCACCAGATCGTTTGTCGCAGAATGAATCCGCATCCCTTTAAGATTTTCATGCGGATAGTCTTCCCATAATTCTTGATGCTCAAAAGGTGTGATTTTTTGTATAACAATACCGGTAGGCGGGGTCGCGACCATGTCGGCATCATAAATCCCATCGGCTGGCGGCGTGATATACACATAGTGACTGAGATGAAAGCCGGTGTAGCCAGGCGTCGCTGTATTACCTTCGACCGATATCGAAAGACTTGGGGGATGAGTGCGCATAATGGTCAAATTGGCGCTAATTACTTCTCGTACCTTTGTCATTATTCTCTCCTTCAGGTTTTCCGTTTAATAGAGAAGCCCAAGACCGAAAGTAAATTTCCGTTCGGGTTTAAGGGTCAAGCTGTTCAGTCCGTGCTGGTATCCAATGCCAACATCCACAGCTCCGCCGAAATCAAAAAACTGGCGATGGGCAAGGCTCAAATCATATCGCCAGATATCATTTTGTTTGCCCAGCAAAACTGGCAGGTACCGAGCGTTTGCACTTGCGATCACTTTCGACTTCGCGCCGGTGTAATAGAAAGCAGAAAAATCGACATTTCCGCCGATGGCCAAGTGGTCATCGTACTTTCTGTCAGCAAAGCGACCGTCTTTTGTCCAGATGCCGAAATCGGCTTCAAGTCGAACAAGGCAACGAAACGCAAGCTTGCCTGACATCGCGAATTTACCCGAACCAAGCCGACAGATTCCCAAGTCTCCGGTGAATCCCGGTTCGATGGCAGAACGGAGCCGGATCCGCCTGCTGTTATCAACAAAATCCATGATATATCCGGCATCGCCAGTAATCCAAAAGGGTACCGTGCTTTCGGGGTCGCGAAAATAATCGAAATTCAGACCCAATTGAAGAACGTTGGTGTCATCATCTTCGGCGGTTGCCCCAGCCGCGAGCGCGGCAGCCGGTTTGGTTCGCGCTTGATCGAGATTGTAACGGGCAAATGCGTAACTCGAAAATGGGCTCGATTTTCCCATCAATTGATACCCGACTGTCCCGTCAAACTTTACGGTTGTGCTGCGCTTTTTCGAACCATCATCTTCTCGCGTCCACGTTCGCTCTATTCCAACGGCAAAGGCGCCTGCCTCTTTCGCTGCATCGCCAGATAAAGACAAATCTTCAGGAGTTTTACGAACCGCAAACCGTGGTCGCTCCAACGGCTTGTTGAACTCGTCCCCGATCGGTTCACCTTTCGGGCATCGAATTGACCATGAAGCATTGGAAGAAATGAATGGATTGTCACCGGCAGGATAAATACCGTCAATCACAAGGGATTTTTGTCCCTCTATTCGAAGCCCATCGCTAAGTGTTCTGATGGCGATCCTCAAACTGCCGTCTGGATCGAAGGGCAATTTGAGGTTGCCCGTCGCTGCAAGACCCATCCTGTGTACAAGTTCTTGCCCATAAGGCTTCCGAACATAATGAGTTTCGGTGTCCGGTATCTTTGCGGCAAACAGCGCAGACGTCGGGATTTTCGTTTCGGTTAGAATCGCTTCCGCCAACAGCGCGAAGCTTTCGTCGTCGACTCGCTGATCAACCGGTAGCAATTTACCGCCAACAATCGCGTCAGACTTTCCGAAACAAAGACGGGCTGCAATCTGACTATATTTTGCAAGTGCCGTGTCCCCCGAAATCTGAGCCTGCGCAGGCCCCGACTGGATGACCGCCAAAATGCAACAGCCTAAAACGACGACAGACTTCTTCATTGCTGAAACGCCTTGATTATAGTGCTGTCAGATTTGATCTCCGCTTTTCGGAATAAAAATTGCCATAGTTTCCCGAGAGTTAATTTCAGTGAATTCCGTTTTTCTAAAGGAGAAAGCACGATGGTAACGTTGATTTTCGAGTTATAGTCGATCAAAATCCGATCGATCTCGTCAATCCATGCAGGTAGACGAAATAGCAAATCGGTTTCCGGAACTTTGTCGAGCCAACGTAAATTCGTAAGATGACTCCAATCGTTTCGACTTTTGATGAAGTCTTCGATAACCGTTTTTGAAATCTCAAAATAATCCATTGAAATGCCCCCCTGTAGTTCCACTATGTATGGATGGATCAACAAGCCATCCGTGACCCACATCACGCCCCCGGCAGAAACCCCATCTTGAAATCTCCTGCCAATCACGCCACTTAACAGCCAGCCAAACGCGCCCTCTTGCGTTCAAAGAACAAATCTGGAACAAGCCACCCCCATGTCACTCACCCACATCAAGGTGCGCGGTGCGCGCGAGCATAATCTTAAGGGCATCGATATTGATCTGCCCCGCGATCAGTTGATCGTGATTACCGGGCTGTCGGGTTCGGGCAAATCGAGTCTCGCCTTCGATACGATCTATGCCGAGGGGCAGCGGCGGTACGTGGAATCGCTGTCGGCCTATGCGCGGCAATTCCTCGAAATGATGCAGAAGCCCGATGTCGAGCATATCGAAGGGCTGTCGCCTGCGATTTCGATCGAGCAGAAGACCACGTCGCGCAATCCGCGCTCGACCGTCGCGACCGTCACCGAGATTTACGACTATATGCGACTGTTATGGGCGCGGGTTGGCGTGCCGTATTCTCCAGCGACCGGCTTGCCGATTACTGCGCAGACGGTTAGCCAGATGGTCGACCGCGTCATGGCGTTGCCCGAAGGCACGCGCGCCTTCCTGCTCGCGCCAGCCGTCCAAGGGCGGAAGGGCGAATATCGGAAGGAACTCGCCGAGTGGCAGCGTTCGGGCTACACCCGCGTGCGGATTGACGGTGAGCTTTACGCCATCGAAGAGGCCCCCGCGCTCGACAAGAAGTATAAGCATGACATCGAAGTTGTGGTTGACCGCATCGTCGTCAAGGATGGCATCCAGCAGCGGCTGGCCGAGAGTTTTGAGGCGGCGTTGAAGCTGGCCGATGGGCTGGCGTTTGTCGATTTGGCTGATGGGACTGTTGCGGAGTTGGCGGCGGGTGCGGGTGTCAACATTTCCGGTTTAGCCGAAGCCCGAACTCTGTTCGTGTCGAGCGTAGACGAGACACCCATCGGTGGCGCACAACCTCACGGCCTCTCGTCTTCGCTCGAGGCGAACGGAAAAGAAAAGACGGGAAAGAACGTCACCGGCGGCACGATGAAAGGCACCGGCCTCTCACCAAACCGCATCGTGTTCTCCGAAAAATTCGCCTGCCCCGTCTCCGGCTTCACCATCGCCGAAATCGCGCCGCGCCTGTTCAGCTTCAACGCCCCGCAAGGCGCGTGTCCCGATTGCGACGGGCTTGGCGAGCGGCAGGAGTTCGACCCGCAGCTTGTCGTCCCCAACGAACATCTAAGCCTCAAGAAGGGCGCGGTCGTGCCGTGGGCGAAATCGAACCCGCCAAGCCCTTATTATATGCAGGTGCTGGCCAGCCTCGCCAGGGCTTACGATTTCAACCTCGACACCGCGTGGGAGGACCTGCTCCCCGACCAGAAGCTCATCATCCTCCACGGCACCGGCGGCCTGCCCGTCGAACTGACCTTCAAGGACGGCCGCAAGGAATATACCGTCCGCAAGGCGTTCGAGGGCGTCATCGGCAACCTCAACCGCCGCCTCTTACAAACCGACAGCGCGTGGATGCGCGAGGAACTGTCGAAATACCAGACCTCGCAACCCTGCGAAACCTGCCACGGCGCGCGGCTTAAGCCCGAGGCGCTCGCTATCAAGATCGCTGGCGTCGACATCGCCACACCAACCAAAATGAGCGTCGCCGACGCGGTGGTGTGGTTCGGCAATGTCGACCAGACTCTGACCAACCAGCAGCAGCAGATTGCCAAGGCGATCCTCAAGGAAATCAACGAGCGGCTCGGCTTCCTCAACAATGTCGGCCTCGATTATCTCAACCTCGACCGCACCAGCGGCACCCTGTCCGGCGGCGAGAGCCAGCGCATCCGCCTCGCCAGCCAAATCGGCTCCGGCCTGTCGGGCGTGCTCTACGTCCTC